>NZ_JBTVVN010000031.1:0-45183 GCF_054819755.1 Clostridium sp. DL1XJH146 | reverse complement strand
TCATAAATTTTAGTATGTTACGAAAGAAAAATATAATAAAAAAGGGGTATCTCAGAATTTATTCTGAGACAGCCCCTGATTTTGTTTATAAATTTATGACTTAATTAAATATTCTCTTTTATTTATTCTTCCCACAATTCTGCTAGGTCCAACTCAACTAATTTACCGTACAAAGGTTTACCTTTTTTATCCATACCCATCATCTCATAGTAAGTCTTTTTAGCTTTTTCAAAATTTTCTCTATCTATACAGTTACCTTCAAGATCCCCATTTTTACATGGTTCAAACATTATATCAGGCAAAGTATCACCTTCACTTGTAATGCCAGCTTTTGCATTAAATAACTTGCCCATTATACAGCCTTTTTCTCCTACCTTCATGAGCTCAAATGAACTAATATCCCATCCTGTAACAAGATTAACATTTTTAAGTATTTGTTCTATAGATAAAATTATTTTTGCTGGATCTCCCATAAAATTGATAATATCAAGAGCATTATAGATACCCCATATTTTTTCAAGAATAACAAAAAACCTTAACTTATCATTATTCGATAACAAATCATCAATAGGTTTTCTTATTCCAAATTTGTATAGTGGATATCTTCTAGACTCTCCAATATACTCACCGTCTTCTATAGGTTCCGCTATGAAAATATGCTCATATTCAATAGCTATATGATCTGTGCAATTAGAAGATATTGCACATCCCAAACCAGGATTCATTTTTTTCATTAGTTCATTGTCTACAAATTCAAGCTTTTTAGAAACCATTGCCAATTTTTCTGCTCCATTACCTATTTTAATAGCTGCTCTATAAGTTCCTTCAGCTAACACATCGCCAAAGCCTTTTCTCTCACCTATTTGTTCAATAATCTTAAAGTAAGAGTTTACATTACCAAAATTAAGTTCAAGTCCCTCTGTATCTTCTAAAGTAATTAACCCTTTTTCAAAACACTCCATAGCAAAAGCTATAGTTACTCCTGTAGAAACAGTATCAAGTCCATATTTACTACATAACTCATCGGCTTTAGTAATAGCTAATGTATCTTTTATTCCACAATTAGTTCCAAGTGCTTCTAAAGTTCCATATTGACACTTACCACACTTATCATAGTACTGAAAATCTCTATATCCTGTAAAGTTCATAGCAAAGCTTTTAACAAACTCCATAAGTTCAGCTTCATATTTAATATCAAGATTTCCCGTACCTCTTATAGCTACTGCCCTTAAATTTTTTGATCCAAATACAGCCCCTAAACCACCTCGTCCATTCCATTGCTTAAATTGATTAGTAAGAGCTGCAAATTTTACTAGTTTTTCTCCCGCTGTTCCTATCTGTAAAACCTTAATTTTTGTATCCTCATTTTCTAATCTAATCTGTGATTCTACATATAAAGTATCCTTACCCCAAAGGTGGGTAGCATCTTTTATTTGTACATCCCCATCTTTTAACATTATATAGCACGGTTTGTCCGCTCTTCCTTCTATTACAATTCCATCAAATCCTGCAAATTTTAACTCTGGACCAAATAAGCCCCCTGATTGTGCATCACAAAAGCATCCTGTCATAGGAGATTTAGCTGCTATTGTATATCTTGAAGTCCCTGCAATAGGTGCCCCTGTTAGAACACTCGTAGCTATAACTATCTTATTATCAGGTCCTAAAGGTTCAACATTTCCTGATAATTCTTTATTAAGGTAATAACCAGCTATATTTTTACCACCTAAATATCTCTTGAAAAATTCTTCCCCTGGATATTCTATGCTTATTTTATATTCTGTTAAATTAATCCTTAATATTTTATCCTTAAATCCATACATCTAGCTTGCCTCCTTATTTTATATAAATAGGATACTTATGCTATCTACCTTTAAAATCAGGTTCTCTCTTTTCTTTAAATGCAGCCATTCCTTCCTTACTATCTTCTGTTGTCATACTAAAAGCAAATAAATCATTTTCATACTGTAGTCCCATCTCAAGAGATAGATTTTGCGTTGAAACTAAATCTTGTTTTGCAAGTTGGCTTGCAATAGGTGATAACTTTGTCATACCTTGTACCATATTTTCAACATACTGATCTATTTCATCATTTTCAAGAACTTTATTTATAAATCCTAATTCTGCTGCTTCATCTGCATCAATCATTTTAGCAGTAAAAATAAGTTCTGCTGCTTTATTGTACCCAATATTTCTTGCTAATACCTGTATTAATCCACTTCCTGGAATCCATCCATTTTTTACTTCAGATACTGCAAATTTAGCTGATTTTGCTGCAATTCTTATATCTGTAGCTAAAGCAAGCTCAAAACCTCCACCAAGGGCATACCCTTTAATCATAGACACAACAGGTTTTCTAATTGAACGAATAGCTACGCAGTAATCCATTCTATTTCTAAGTTCATAAGGAGTTCCATATTGTTTAAGTAATGTTATATCGCTACCAGTTGAAAAGCTTCTTTCTCCTTCACCCTTAAGAACAACAACTCTAATATCATTATCACTATTTACTTCACTACATATTTCTGTTAAACTCTCTGCCATATCTTTAGTAATTGAATTCATTTTTTTAGGTCTATTAATAACTATAGTACCTACATACCCTTTTTTTTCTAATAAAATTTCTCCATCCATTCTATAAACCCTCCTGTTAATTCAATGCACAATTCAAAATTCAAAATACAAAATACAAATGCACAATGCACAATGCACAATGCACAATTCAAAATACAAATGCACAATGCACAATGCACAATTATAGATGATTTTCTTCCCTTTGGTCAGAAAATCTTTAATTTAATTGTAGATTTTGCGTAGCAAAATCATCCTTCACTTCACACTTAACATTTCACTCTTCACACTTCACATTTCACTCTTCACGCTTCACTCTTTTACTAAAGTCCAGAGTTATTTCTACATACTTTTATTAGTTCATTAAGTTCTTCTACAAACTCTTTATAATCTTTTCTATTTTCTTTTACAAAATTACGTATCATACTACCTGCTTTGGCTTGGAAATCAATGTATCCATTGAATCTTGGTCTCATAGAACCACAATCTAACGTTTCAAGTGTAGCTGCAAAAAAATCATTTGATTGAGAATTTACTTTTTCATCTATCCATGCAGCACGATGTCCTGGTTGTCCTGCATTTTCAAAAAAAGTTGTTTTCTGAAATTCTTCACTGACTACCATTTCAACAAACTTTGCTGCGATATCTGGATATTTACATTTAGAAGAAATAGATAAACCAACTCCACCAATCATACTTCCTTTTGGTATACCGTTAGAAGATGGAATATTTCCGACATTAACAACATTGTTTAAATATCCTTCTCTAGAATAGTTTGAATATCCATAAATAAGTGGTACATAAACTATTTCATCTTCTGAACCCATTTTATCTAACACATTTATAGGATCAAAATCATAAGATTCAGTACTTGATTTATTCAAAATATTTTGTAAAATTATTAATGCTTTCTCTCCAACTTCTAAATCTAAATCCGACTCATCACTCCAAAATATTTTATCATTCAATTGAGAGCATACTGTGAAAAAACTTGAATATGCATGTACTGGAACAAAAGGAATACACATTTTCTTATCTTCTGGTAATTTATTTGCTAAATCATATACTTCTTCCCAAGAGCTTGGTACGTTAATATCCAGTTCTTGAAGTAAATCTTTTCTGTATGCACATACTTGAGCTGCAGAGTCTGCTGGAATAGCCCATTGGTGATTTTCCCAATTATAACTTTTATAGCTTAGTCCAACACTATTTTCTTCTTGATTTTTTAAATACTCTTCATCAAGAAGCTCGTCTAGTGGAAGTAACAAATTTTGTGCATAGGCACTCCCTATATGTGGATGGTCTATCATAATAAAATCATATTCTGTAGCAAGTTTTTCAAGTGGATAAAGTTCAAAATCAGAAAGGGATCTTGCATCCCACTCTATTTCTACATCTTTATTTTTCTCATTAAACATGCTAGAAGCCGCTAATAATGGTTTTACTCCTCTATCATGTGACCATGTCATTCCTTTAAATTTAATCATATAATCCTCCAAAATAAAATTATCTCGATTTTTTTTATTATTTATTATTACAAACGATGAAATCATAGCTAATTATTAAAACCTATGCTATATAAGATTAAACTCTTTATTAATATCATCAGTATCTTCGCCTAAAACTGGTGCCCCTTTATAAGAGAATAATTTTTCCCCGTTTACTCTTACTGGGAATCTAGTAGTTTTTACTGTAGTACCATTTTTACGTTTTATTTCTTGTACCATATCTGCATACTGTAATTCTTCATCTTCTAATACTTCTTTCATTGTATTTACCTTTGCACACCAATAATCAGCAGGCTCAAGTACACTTAACCACTCTGCTGTTGTTTTACTAGGTAAATGGTCAACTAACACTTGTTTGATTTCATCTCTCTTCTCAAACCATTTAGTTGAATCTGTATATTCCATCAATTTTGGACACTCTAATAATTCACCTAATGTTGTTATTGAACCCATTGATAAGGCTATATAGCTATCTTTAGTAGCATATATTCCATATGGTGCTGCTAAATAGTTATGTGCATTACTCACAGCACTTCTTTCTTGTATTCTGTTTCCGTCATTTAAATAAGTTGTAACTGCTTCAAATTGGAAATCGATAGCAGATTCTAATAAACTCATTTGTAGTAGTGCACCTTCCCCTGTTTTACTACGCTTTATTAATGCAGCTAAAACAGCTTGAACAGTGTTGCAGCTTGTTAGTTCGTCTACTAATGCAAGTCCTACTGGTACTGGTGCTTCACCATCATTCCCACTAAGCCATGGAATACCTGATAGTGCTTGTACAACTAAATCTTGACCTGGTTTTCCTCTTAAAGGTCCTTCTGTACCATATCCTGTTATTGATGCATATATTATTCCAGGATTTATTTCTTTAACTGTTTCATAGCTAAGACCAATTCTATCCATTATTCCAGGTCTAAAGTTTTCTATCATTACATCTGCTTTGGCAATTAATTTCTTAACTTTTTCTAAATCATCTTTATTTTTTAAATCTGCTGTATAACTTTCTTTATTTCTATTCATAGAATGGAATACTGTACTATCACCATCGATAACTAAATCTGACAAAGTAAGTCTTCTACTGTTGTCTCCACCTTTTGTTCTTTCAACTTTAATAACACGAGCCCCTAAATCTGCAAGTTTAACAGCTGCCCAAGGTCCTGCTAAATATTGACTAAAATCTAAAACTAAAACATCATCAAGTAATTTCATATTTTTCACCTTTCCATATTTAAATTTTTTCAAATAAAAAGCCTTAATTTTTACATTACTATTAATCAATTCGATACAATTATTATATAATCAAACTAATAATTATTTCGCCTTGTATAATGTTTAAATTAAGGTCAAATACTGTTTTTTTAATTTTCTAAAAATTTACTTTTTATATTTTACTAATCATTTTTCGTATACTATGAATGTCCATATTACTATCTTCTACTATATTTTTATCATAGTTTCCTTTTATCATAACTTTTTCTTCTACTGCTTTTCTATACTTAAATGGTGTCATACTATATGTTTCTTTAAAGCTCTTTGTAAAAGCTTTAGAAGATGCAAATCCATTATCTATTGCAATATCAAGAATTGTTTTATTTGTTCCAACTAGATCCTCATATGCATTTTGTAATCTAATAGTTGTAATATATTCTAAAATAGTTACCCCTGTTTTTTTCTTGAAGAAATGCATAAGATAATAGGAACTTAAATGCAATTCGTCAGCAATTTGTTCTAGTTTTATACCCTCTTTATAATTCATATGTACATAATCAAAGATCTCATTTATTCTTACTAAATTTCTATTTGAATCTTTAAGCTTGTCTTTATCTAATTTTTTGTATTGAAAATTGTTATAGAGAAGGTCAACTATTTTATCTATGACAATTTTTAATTTTAATAAATAGCTTTTCTCATTATCATCAAGCACCACTATATATTGTTTTAGAAGTTCAATCAATTCATCATACTTATGCCTGTCATCGTCAATTGAATTACAATAAAAAGCAATACTATTAATGTCGGGTATATATTTCTTATATTTTTCAAGTGATATTTGTAATGTAATCAATATATTATTTTCATGCGTTTTTACAAATTTATGCACCGTATTTGGATTTAACAAAATAATATCCTTTGTATCTAACAAAAAATTTCCTCGTTCAGTTTCTAATTGTAAGCCACCTTGCAAACAATATATTAGCTCAACTTCTTTATGACAATGAAAAATATTCTTCTGCACATCTCCAATATATAATTTACTTGGCAAAGAATGTTCAAATTTAACCAATTCATTTTTATATACAATTGCAAATTTATTTTTCATTTTTTCACCTCATTAGATTAATTTTCTTGCTAATAAATAAACCTATTCATATGTAATTAACTCTTTCTATTTTAAGATATTATACACTTGAAAAAAGTAATTTACTACCCCAAAGCCCCTATTTACTTAATAAACTATTCTATAAATCTAAAAACAAAAAAATCTGTGAATATACACAGATTTTTTATCTACACAATCTTTTTTTATTTTAATTTCCACTTATACTAACTTATATTTGTTTATATTTGTTTATATCCATTAATGACCATTTGTACTGTTTCTATTGCAATTGAAATCTCTAAAAACATCAATATATAAGCATAAGTATTTAAATTTTCGAGATATGGAAGATAAAAAGCAATAGTCAAAAGAATACTACATAAAATATACTTTATAATATTTACTTTATTTATGTTCTCCCATTTATTTTTAGCTATATACAATATTAATAATAACAATAATACTATTATTATCAGATGAACGATCATTCCATTAGCAGTATATATTTTAGATAAATACTCTATCTTCCTATAATATAGATGATGCATAAGACCACCTTTATAGCCTGATAAATATTCAAGAACTATAATCACTATAACTGTAATAAATTGAAATATTAATATTGCTAAGTTAACTATATTTTTTCTTAAATACTCTTTCATCTACTTAGTAGGGTCCCCTGTTTCTGTCGGATTACTAGAATCATTACTCCATCCAATCCATCCATCACTGTAAAGACTTGTATCAGTCATACCTGCTACATTAGCATATGTATATATTTCAGCTGCTCTCCAACCACTACCACACATAAATGCTAAATGCTTATTTATATCAATGCCTTGTTCTTCCCAAAGAGCAATAAACTCGCTTGCATTTCTCATAGTCTTATCAATATTTCTATAGTAATCCATAGAATAAGAATCAGTTTTTCCTGCATACCCAAATATAGATCCTGGAATTCTTCCTTTTATATCATGATATGAATATCCACTAGTTTCTCCTATATGTTCTTCCCAAGTACGATTATCTACTAAAGTATATTTATCTGGTGTTTCAAGTCCTGCCTTTGCTTCCTCTATAGTATCAATAACATCTGGGTTTCCTGGTATTGTTCCTCCAAAATCAGTAACTGCCTCTGGTTTATTACTCTCAGTTTCTAATTCATATCCAGCCATAGTCCAAGCCGTTGTTCCTCCATTTAAAACTCTAACATCAGCAACACCTATATATTTCAGTACTGTAGCCACCCTATAAGCAGCCATCTGCTCTTCTCCTGTAACTATTACAGTATCATCTTTCGTAAATCCATTATCAAGAGCAAATTTAGCAAGAGTTTCATCATCAGCTAACATCCAAGCTGGTGGTGGTTCAACTGCATCTGTATTTATATGAAAAGCTGTAGGAATATGACCATTAGCGTAAGAAGTTTTTTCCTCACCCCAACTAGCTTCTACAATTTTAATATTTTTAGCATCCTCAAAACTTTCAGCTTCTTTTCCATCAATAACGTCTTTAGTAATTGATGCTGGCACAATAAACTCATAATTCTCATATTTCTCCATTGGTAGACTTTCATCATCTGCCCACTGATTTACATCGTATCTATATATATTATTGAATCCTTTTTCTTGTAAATATGTAGCTACATCCTGAGCATCTTGTCCATTTGCATCATATAAAATAATATTTTTGTCTTCTGTTATTCCTTTAGTTTGAAGCGCTTCATTTAAAATAGCATCTTTATCATCCACTTCAACTTTAAGCCAATTTGCTGAAAAATCTACAGCCCCTTGAATTCTTCCACCTCTACTAACTCCATCTAACTTCCAACCATTAAAAGCATCAGTTAGACGTGTATCTACAATAACCCAAGATTCATCATTCATTACTTCTTGAACTTTTTCTGTAGTAATTGCAACATATCCTTCTTGTGATGTATTGTTTGTCTGTTCGTTATTTGTATCTACATTATTATTTTTGCTTGAACAAGCTGTCAAGCTAATTACTACCATTATAATTGCCAGAATTGATATAATTCTTTTTTTCATAATATACTATCCCCCTTATATTTCCTATGATAGTATACTATGATGAATACTATACTGTAAATGATTATAACCTTTTTCTATAACACTATTTCTATATATAATTTTTCTCTATGATAATAGTTGAATACTTATTTCATACTAACCTATACTTGCTTTATTGATTATATATGCTTATTCCAGTTATGATAAATTATGTTATAATTTAAACATGCAAAAACTTTTTAGTTTTTTTATTATCTAGAAAAGAGGTGCTGATTATTATGAAAGTTTTCATAAAAAAACATCAATATAATTCTATAGAAAAATGTTTATTTGAATTAAATAATGCTTTTAGAAATTGCATAGACATTAAGGTTATTGAAACAACTAAAGCATATACTCAAGAAAAAATACTAAATATTTTTGAAAATTTATCTATAGAGCAAAAAAAGTTACTCGATATCAGTAAAATAACTGACTCCTTACATATAGATAACTATTTAAATACCTTAGATGAATATGTATACGGAATGCCAAATATCACAAACGACCAAATTATTAAATTGTTTAAAAAAGAAAAGAAACTTAAATTACCACCTAAGAGTGCACAGGATTCAAAAATTGTTTATTTAGGTTGGATTGATCCTTCTATTAAAAAATTATTTATTGTCTATAATCTAGAGGATAAATTTGTTGGTATGGCATGTAAAATTCAAAATTCTAAACCTAGTAACAATAATATATGTGTCCTTTGTAATCATATAGGACCTGGAAATGAAGTAGCCTTTGTATCCCCTATATGTAAAACATCTAATGCAGGACCAGATGCCTACAAATCCATAGGTTTTTATATATGTTTAGATAGTGCAAAATGTAACGAGCAAATTGTGTCTGTTGAAAAACTTGAGGAACTTTTAAAAAAGGTTAATAATATAAAATAAACTAAATCAAGCTTATAGCTTGATTTAGTTTATTAGTGTAATTTCAATTACAGGCATATCTGCAATTATAGGTTTTACAAAAATATGCTTTTCTACCACTGTCCCATTATCTAATGTTATAAGCACAGTGATTGTAAATTTTTCTGCATTATATTCTCCTTTATGATCCTTATTAAGATTTATTGCGAGAGCATAATTTTTATCATTTTGATCTATATATTCAACAGAATATACACTACCAATCATTTTTGTAACAAAATATTTATTATCATACTTATATGATTCATATACACTTTTATCATTAATATATTGTTCAGTGGAATTAATATTATATGAATCATTTTCAGCGAACCAAGCAACAGCCATATTTCTATTGTCTCTTGTAATATTTTTGTCAGCTAATCGATATGTTATACTTTTTATACTCTCACCTTCACATTTTAAATTCAGGTCAAAAGTTATTATACCTGTCTCATCATTTGTAATATTTAGATTATTGAACTGATTAAATGCAGAAAGTGTAATAGGCTCATTTGATAAAGTTAACTTTTCATTTAATTCAGATGCATATGCTGTAATCGTAAAGTTCGAAACATTTGCATCAGTTGATAAGTTTATGGAAATTAGCCCTATTATTAGTGTTAATAAAATTCCATATACATAAATAGGTTTTTTAAACTCTATAATCTCAAATATTTTTTCCCTTTTAGTTTTTCTCTGAATTCTATTTTCAAATTTTAGCCTTACGTCGTCAGTATTTATATGTATTTCCTGCATTGCTCTCTTATATTCTTTCATATAGAAATTCATCCTCCATATCTACTTTTAGCATTTTTCTTGCCCTATGTAATTTTGATAAAACTGTATTTTCTTTTTGATTTAAAATTTTGCTTATTTCTTTTACCGAATATTCTTCATAATAAAACAAATGAATTACAATCCTATATTTTGGGGGCAAATCCATAACGGCATAAAATATCTCATGCCTTTCAGAAACTTCAAAAGAATAAATATCCTCTAATGGAATTCGTTTTGAATTCCAAAATAAACGGTGAAACTTTTTACATTCATTTATAGCTACTCTAATCAGCCAAGCTTTTATATGTTCTGAATCTTCAAATACTTTCTGGCACTGAATATATTTTAATAAAGTTTCCTGTAAAATATCTTCTGCCGTTGCCTTGCAACGTGTATAAGAAAGTGCTATTTTATAAATTGTATCTGAATACTGTTCTATTATCTTTATTATTTCAGTTTCAGTTCGTACCATTTCCATTAAACAACCTCCCTTCAATATAAACATTCATGAGACGGGGAAAATATTGCATATTAATAAATTTAATTATAACAAATAAAAACTGACTTCAAAATTTGAAATCAGCTTGTTTATTTAATATTCTTGCGCAACATCAAAACGGTCTGCATTCATTACTTTATTCCATGCAGCTACAAAATCTTGTATGAACTTTTTCTCATTGCCATTAGATGCATATACCTCGCCAACTGCTCGAAGTTGCGAATTTGATCCAAATATAAGATCAACTCTTGTTGCTGTCCACTTACTATCCCCTGTTTTTCTATCAAAGCCTATAAATTTATCCTTACACTGAGGTAATAGCTTCCACTGGGTATCAATATCAAGAAGATTTACAAAAAAATCATTTGTTAGGCATTCTTCCCTCTTTGTAAATACCCCATCCTTTGTCCCATTATAATTAGTGTTTAACACCCTCATACCACCAATCAATACTGTCATTTCTGGAATAGTCAAGGTTAATAATTGTGCTCTATCAATTAACAGTTCTTCTGATGTTACTGCATATTTATCTTTTAAATAATTTCTAAATCCATCTGCCTTAGGTTCAAGAAAACTAAATGATTGTATGTCTGTTTCCTCTTGGGTTGCATCAGTTCGTCCTGGAGTAAAAGGAACCGTAATGTTATACCCAGCATTTTTTGCAGCTTTTTCGATACCTGCACACCCACCTAATACAATAATATCAGCTAAAGAAACCTTCTTCCCTTTTGAATGTGAACTATTAAAACTCTTTTGAATTCTTTCTAAAGTATTTAAGACCTTGCTTAGCTTCTCTGGCTCATTTATTTCCCATTTATTTTGTGGTTTTAAGCGTATTCTTGCCCCATTTGCCCCTCCACGCTTATCTGATCCACGAAATGTTGATGCTGATTTCCAAGCTGTTGTAACAAGCTCTGATATTGACAATCCTGAAGCTAAAATATTATTCTTAAGCTCTGAAATATTCTTTTTATTAATCAATCTATAGTCAACTTTTGGTACTGGGTCTTGCCAAATAAAGATTTCCTTTGGAACTTCTGGTCCTAGATATCTTGATATTGGTCCCATATCTCTATGGGTTAATTTAAACCAAGCTTTAGCAAAATCCTCAGCAAATTTTTCTGGATTTTTAAGATAATTTATTGCTATTGATTGGTAAATAGGATCATAAATAAGTGATAAATCTGCTGTAGTCATCATAGGTCTATGCTTTATTAATGGATCGTAAGCATCAACTACCATATCCTCTTCCTCTACATTGATAGCTAACCATTGATATGCTCCTGCAGGACTTTTAACTAATTCCCACTCATATTTAAATAATGTTTTTAAGTACCCCATTGTCCACTTTGTAGGCTCTGCTTTCCATGCACCTTCAATACCACTACTTATTGTATCAGGCCCCTTACCAGTTTTGTAGCTATTTTTCCACCCCAGCCCTTGCTGCTGAATAGGTGCAGCTTCTGGTGCCGGTCCAACATATGAAGGTGATGCAGCACCATGACATTTACCAAAAGTATGTCCACCTGCTACAAGAGCAACAGTTTCCTCATCATTCATTGCCATACGAGAGAATGTTTCCCTTACATCATTAACCGATGCCTTAGGGTCAGGGTTTCCATTTGGTCCCTCGGGATTTACATAAATTAAGCCCATTTGTGTAGCAGCAAGTGGATTTTCAAGTTCTTTACCATCTTTATCACGCTCATCTCCAAGCCATTCTTTTTCACTACCCCAGTAAATATCCTCCTGTGGCTCCCAAACATCCACTCTACCACCGCCAAAGCCAATAGTCTTTAATCCCATAGATTCTAATGCACAATTACCTGTCAATATCATAAGGTCAGCCCAAGATATTTTATCTCCATATTTCTTTTTAATTGGCCAAAGTAAACGACGTGCTTTATCTAAATTTATATTATCTGGCCAGCTACTTAGTGGTGGAAAACGTTGCAATCCTTGTCCTCCACCCCCTCTGCCATCGTAAACTCTATAAGTTCCAGCACTATGCCAAGCCATACGAATAAAAAATGATCCATAATGACCATAATCCGCTGGCCACCATTCCTTAGAATCTGTCATCAGCTTATATAAATCATCCTTTAATCTATAATAATCTAATTTTTTAAATTCTTCAGCATAGTTAAAACCTTTAGACATAGGATTGCTTAGTTCTGAATTTTGGCGAAGAACATTGAGCTTAAGCTGATTTGGCCACCAATACTCATTAGTTGTTCCCCCACCGGCTACTGCTTGCCTTGTCCTTCCTGTCACTGGACATTTGCCTTCTAACATAATACCCTCCCCCTTACCTTCTTATTTACTTACCTACATATCTACTAAATTTATATACACATTTACTAATTTATACAAATCCATAACCCATTAAGATCTAAAATTTTGTACATGCATAGATTAAGTTTTCCTATGATTTGTATCTCTATATATAAATACTATTACAGTAAATTATATAAATATAAAACTAGTATTATGAGTCAATTGGCAATAAATTTCTCTAGATATATTCTTCAAGGTTAATCATTGGACAAAAAATATATGGATTAAATTTAAACATAAAAAATAGTAGCTTCAGATACAATTAGAAAACTACTATTCTCAACTATTAAATTTAGTAAAAATTTCACTCATTTATGGTACGGTTCACCATTGATTATTCTAAAGCCTCTATAAACTTGTTCTAGTAACATTACTCTAAACAATTGATGCGGAAATGTCATTTTAGAAAAACATAACTTATAATTTGATCTCTGAAGAACTTTTTTTGATAACCCAAGTGAACCACCTATAATAAAAACTAGGTTACTTTTACCCATTACCCCAGCATCTTTTATAAATTCTGCAAATTCTTCTGAAGTAAGATTCTTACCATTAAGATCCATGGCAATAACAAAAGCATTATCTTTAATATGTTTTAATATTTTGTCTCCTTCTTTGCCTTTAATTATTTCTTCATCCTTCAAAGAAGCCCCATCAGGTGTCTTTTCATCACTCACTTCTATTATATCTAACTTGCAATATCTACTGAGTCTTTTACTATATTCATCAATGGCCGCCTTCAAATACTTTTCCTTTAATTTTCCTACGCAAATAATTGTAATATTCATATATTCCTCTTTTCTTAAATTCTATACTTTATTTATATTAATGTATTAATCTTAAATAGTAAAAAACTTATTTTTAGGGTTTAATCATATTATATATTAACATCATACATTATCTACTATTATAAGATAATACCTTTTTCTATAGTATAATATATCAAAGTAAATTAAAGTTTTGTTTTTAAGCGTTGTTGTTTTACTAAAAAATCAAATGTGATGAGTTAAGAGTGAAATGATTATATACCTAAGAACCATCATTAACTTCACACCCCACATTTCACTCTTAACATTATTATTAAAGTAAAATTTTATCTCAAAACAATAATATAAATATCAACATTATTTTAAAACATAGCCTAAAATAAAAAAGATATTTTGCCTCCCCCCGACGCAAAATATCTTTTTTAACTATTATTTTTTATTTATCTATTATTTTTCTTCGATTGACTTTTTATGATTTGTTTTTACTTCATTTGATCTTAATCTTTTGACTTTAATCTTTTGACTTTAATCTCTTGAACTTGATCCTTTGAACTTAATTGTGCATTGGTTTTATCTAGTATCCTAATTCACTATCCACAAATATTACATGTATTCTTCCTCTCATACCCTGCTTTCTTATTAGAGTATAAGCATTACATATCCTTTCAGGACTTGAGCAATCCATACAATATCCTACTTTAGCACATGGAGTTTTTCTGTTTAATCTAGCTGCATTTGCAGGAGCCGCAGTTTCTCTATTTCTCTCTATAGCAGCTTCAACATCTTTTACTATTTTATTAACGCCAGCAACAACTATAACTTTATCTGGTCCAAATATCATAGCCGCTACACGGTTACCATTTCCATCTACATTATATAACTCTCCATCTTCAGTAATAGCATTTGTGCTTGAAATATATACGTCTGATAGAAAACTCTTTTTAAAAACATCCATCATACCTTCTTTTGATAAGCCTTGCTCATATCTATCTAAAAAATTATAATTACCATTTCTAATGAAATCAATTACACCGGTTTCAAACAATGTCATTGAACCACCGACTGCAACAGTATCACCATCATTCATTAACTCTTTTATCTTGTTTAAAAGATCTTCATTATTTTTAACAAAATATCCATCCATATTATTCTTTTGCAGGCTTTCAATAGTTCTTTCCACTCTTTTTTCTAAAACAAATTTAGCATTGTTATCCACAGTAATCACCTCTATTTAATATTTTATCCACAATTCAATTCTAATTTATGTTAATAAAAAAAGCAACACCCTTCTTGTGCAATTAGCAATTTGCAATGTTCAATTAGCAATTAGCAATTAAAGATGATTTTGCTACGCAAAGTTTTTAATTATTTATTAAAATAAAAGATTCTCGACGATAAGGGAGAGAATCATCCACAATTGCACATTGCACATTGCACATTGCACATTGCACATTGCACATTGCACATTGCACATAAATATTTTAACATTTGAAATCCACACTATAAAAAAAGAGTTCCCTCACAACTTATGAAGGAACTTATTTATTCAAGTAACTATGCGTTTTTTCCACAACATTTTTTATATTTTTTTCCGCTTCCACAAGGACACGGATCATTTCTTCCGATTTTTTCTTCTTTGACAACAGTTTTAGAAGATCTCCACTCTTTGGTTATTTCTTTTCTTTTCTCTACAGATAAAATACCATCCCATTGTGGTAAATTGTAAAGATACTCTGCTTTTGCATCTACCATATTAAAATATAGTTGTTCATAGTTGATATCTAATACTACAACTGTTTCTTCTTCTAGGTTTTCAAGATCTAATGGTTCTTTTATACTATCAGTTATTCCATCTAAAAATCCCATAAAGAACTTAATATCTGTGCTATATTTTTGGGCTAAATCTCTTATTTTTCCTTCTACTATAGCATTAGGTTCTGCAAGGACTTTAGAATAAATTGATGTCTCTATACCTTCATATTCTTGCCAAAAGGCTACTTCACCTTTAGTTTTAACATAATCTACAACCATTTCTGTCCAATCTTTATATAAACTCATATGTACTCTCCTCAATTTTTTCTTTTTGTTAAATATCATTGTAATCTATCTTAATTTTCATTTCAAGTTAGATATACTCTTAAATTTTATAATATTTTTACTCGCTTTTATTTAATAATACTAAGGTTTCTGCTGTAAAAGGTTTAGAAGTATCAAAGTTTCCACCTATAGTTTCAATATTATTATTAGCTATTAATAATTTGATACTCTCAACAGATTCCAGCTGTACTAAAGATGCTGCTAAACTCTTTAATACTACCTCTTCTTTAGCTTTTGTCATAGAATATTGTGCAGCTTCACTTAAATTTACATATGCAATATTTTCATTAATAGAAAAGCTTAATAAATTCGTTTCTTTTGGAAATATAGGTTTTAAACTGCTTTCACCAGAAGGCCCCTTTATAAGCTCTAACATAATTACCTCACCCATAAATTCATCTGTAATTAAGGTTCTATCTTCACTAGAAATCTCTACATTATCTTCATCCTTTGATGCATCAAAATATAATTGTAGTTTTATACTCTGGCCATCTTCTGCCATTTGAGCCAACCTAGTATTACCATTTAATACCATGCTGTTATCTTTATTACATCCAGTAAATATAATAGAATTACATATTATTAATACTCCTAAAGAAAGAATCCTTTTCTTCATCATACCCATCCCTCTTTCTTATAGCTCAATACATGTGCTTGGCTTATCTCTGTTTGCAAGTTCAATAAAAACATCCTTGTCCAACTTAATATTATTCTCTCTTAAAACATTTATTACTGTCTGATAGGCTAAATCCGGATAATTGTTTGTTCTACTTAAATGTCCTAAAAATATTTTATTGCAATTAGAATTAATAATATCAACAATAGCTTTCCCACAATCTTCGTTTGATAAATGTCCTACACTACTTAAAATTCTTCTTTTTAAATGATACGGATAAGGCCCTACTTTAAGCATTTCTATATCATGATTACTTTCAAGAAGAATAATATCCGAATCTGTGATTGCGTCTCTTACTTCCTCTGAAAAATAACCTAAATCTGTAGCTACACAAGCTTTTTTATGTTCACTTTCGATACAATACCCTACTGGCTCAACTGCATCATGTGAAATATTATATTTAGAAACTAACATATCCTTGATTTCTACAGAAGCTTTATCCATAATCATTATATTATTCTCTTTAATTTTACCTATTTTACTATAAATTTCTCTCCACGTTGACTCATTTGCATATATAGGTATATCATACTTTCTTGATAAAACTCCTACTCCTTTAATATGGTCACTATGCTCATGTGTCACAAATATTGCGTCCACCTTAGAAGGATCTTTATCTATTTGTTTAAGAGCTTCTTCTATTCTTTTTCCAGGCAACCCCGCATCAATTAAAACGCTACTCTCTTTTGAAGATACAAAAATGCTGTTGCCACTGCTACCACTATATAAAGGACAAAATAACATATAAAAGCTCCATTCTATCTATATTTTCTCTCTTATAATCTTTGCACCCAATTCATTAAATTTATTTTCTATATTAGGGTAACCTCTATCAATATGTCTTATATCTGTAACACTTGTTTTTCCTTCTGCTATTAATCCTGCTACTATCATTGCAGCACCAGCTCTTAAATCTGTAGCTTTAACTTGGGCACTATACAATTGAGAAACTCCTTCAATTACTGCAAGACTATTTTCAACCTTAACATTAGCTCCTAATTTTTTTAACTCATCCACATGTTTAAATCTGCTTTCCCAAATACTTTCATTAACTATACTTACACCTTCACATACAGAAAGAAGTACTGACATAGGTTGTTGAAGGTCTGTAGGAAATCCTGGATATGGAAGCGTTTTAATATTCACACCTTTAAGAATTCCATCTCGCTTAACTGTTACTTCATCTCCATTTTCTTCTATATCAACACCCATTTCTATTAATTTGGCAGATATAGATTCTAAATGTTTAGGAATTACATTTTTTATTGTAACCTTTCCTCCACAAGCAGCTGTTGCAATCATATATGTACCAGCCTCTATTTGATCTGGAATCACAGAATAGTCACAACCTTTTAATTCCTTTACTCCATCTATTTTAATAACATCTGTCCCTGCACCTTTAATCTTAGCACCCATTGAATTTAAAAAATTAGCTACATCTACAACATGCGGCTCTTTAGCAGCATTTTCTATCAAAGTTCTACCTTCTGCCATAGTAGCTGCAAGCATTACATTGATAGTCGCACCTACACTAACTACATCAAGATAAATATTAGCACCTATTAATCTATCCGCTTCTGCTAAAACAGCACCATGCTCTATTTTCACCGTTGCTCCTAATGCTTCAAATCCTTTTATGTGCTGGTCTATAGGTCTAACTCCTATAGGACATCCCCCTGGAAGCTCTACTTTTGCTTTTTTGAATCTACCAAGTAGCGCCCCAATAAGATAATATGAAGCCCTCATTTCTCTTACTTCTTCTGAGCAAGCCTTAAAAGTATCAATAGTAGTACTATCTATTATTACTGTTCCATTTTCTCTTTTTATATCTGCATTCAAATCCGCAATTATTTTTTCTAAGCAATGAACATCGCTAATTTCTGGAACATTTTCTATACGACATACTCCAGTACTAGCCATTACCGCTGCTGGTAAAATAGCAACAGCTGCATTTTTCGCACCACTTATATCTACAGTTCCATTTAAACAATGCCCACCTTCAATAACCAATTTTTCCATAGATTAAACCATCCTTACATTAATTATTAGTTTCTGGCCATATTATCACATCAATAATTATACCACAATATGATAACTTGTTAAGGGTAAACTACTTAAATTATATATGTTTTTCCCATTAAATCTTTAAATTTATATTACAATTTCAAAAAAATATGTATAAACAAAAAAAACCTGCTTAAAGCAGGCTTGAAATTTCATGAAATGATTATTCTTTTTCAAATGATGCACAGTCAGTGCTTTCTACACTATTAGCCATTGCTCCATGTTTAACTACACTAATTTCCTGAAGATTACAATAATCCTCTGATTTACAATGATTTTTACACTCCCTTACAGTACAATGTATACTATTATTGTGTTCCATATAATTCCTCCTAAAAAATAATAATTTTATATACAATAGTATGTTTCTCAAAAATTGTGTTTTTATACTTAATTATAAGGTTATGTTTTAGAATATTGTTATATTTATATTTTTATTTATAAAATAGAGTTTTTACTTTAATTATAGTGTAATGTGTTAAACGATGAATGATTTCCTTATTCATCATTCATTGTTTAATTAAATAATTGATTTTGCGTATCAAAACCACACTTAACATTTCACTCCTCACACTATTATAAATAAAATATTACTACTATAAATCGTCTTATTAACTCTATAGTTCAACAAAAGTAATATTTATGATATAATGTTACTTATATTAACTATCATTAAGTTTTTTATGGAGGACACTAATGAAATATCAACTAGTAGCATTATTTGACGAACAATCAAACGAATTCTTAAATACAGTGCAAAGAGATTTGTGTAAAAAGTACAAGGTTTATAAGATTAAAAATAACTTTTGTCTTCCTGTAAAATCATTATCAAATCCCGATGTGGAAAAATTAACAAAAATATTAGAAGAAACAATCTCACCGTATAAAAAATTCAAAATACAAATTAGCAAAGATTTTTGCCTTAACAATAATTCTAAAGTAGTTAGTATTATTGTAAATGATTCAGGATATATAAAGAAAATATCTAGAAAATTAGACCAGGTTTTATGTAGTAACGGTTTTAATGTATATAAAGAAAATGAAACACCTAATATCTCTTTAGCAACTTCTAACTACAATATTAGAAAAGAATTATATAACAAACCTAATAAATTATTAAATTACAATACCAAGTGGGAAGAATTCTTAGCTTTCGCTAGAATAAACAGATTAGAATTGAGGAGAATCTCAAATAATAAAAAACAAGTAGTAATACAAACTTTTAATCTTCGCAGTTACTGATTTATTAATTTTTTAACTAAATTATTATACGTTTATTAATAATAAGGCAATAAATTCACTAATATGTGAATTTATTCTTTTTTTTTATTTTTTTTATTTGTAAACGTTTGTTTATCTTTTATTATTTTTTAAAATATTATAAAATAATATATAAAGATATTACAAAGAAAGGCGGCTAAAATTATATGGATCTACAAAACCTTTTTATATTGCAAAAGGGTATTGATGACAGGTTAAACAAAAAATGGCCTTTACCGAAAGATTCTCTACTGCCTGAAAAAATCCTAAGATTACAGGTTAAAATAAGTGAACTAGCTAATAGTACAATTTGTTTTAATTTTTGGTCTGACAACCCTTCTTCTAAGCAAAGTGAAGTATTAACTGATTTTGTTGAAGCAATTCATTATATTTTAAGTATTGGACTTGACAAAAATTATACTAATATTGACTTAGAGATAACCAGCTTAACAGCAGATTTAACAACACAATTTCTTAATTTATATATTGATATAAATGATTTTATTGTGTGTCCAACTAAAGATAATTATGTAACTATGTTTGAAAATTTCTTATCTGTAGGTAATTCTTTAGGACTTAATAAAGACGAGATAGAACAAGCTTATCTTGAAAACAACCTGTTAATTTCAAAGAATAACATTTAACACCAATTAAAATTGTACATAAATAATATCAACCTCCATTAATAGTTTTCCACACATACGGTTAAACTATTAATGGAGGTTGATTATATGATAGGATTAATTTCATCGATTATTGCAGGTATTAGTATGAGCTTACAAGGTGTTTTTAACACTAGATTAAGTGAAAAAATAGGATTATGGGAAACAAATGTGTTAGTACAAGGAATAGGTTTTGTAATAACCCTAGCTATATTGTATTTTGTAGGAAATGGTAACTTTAAAAATTTAGGTAACGCAAATAAACTTTATCTTCTTGGTGCACCTCTAGGTGTTTTAATTATTTTTACTGTTATGCTGGGCATCGAAAATTTAGGCCCTTCTTATTCAATATCGGCTATATTAATAGCTCAACTTATATCTGCAGGAATTATTGACGCTTTAGGTTTATTTGGTTCTGATAAAATTAAGTTTAATACAAATGAATTTATTGGAGTTTTTCTAATGATAGCTGGTATTCTTATGTTTAAATGGAAAAGATAAGTCTTTTTAATGTTTCTATATTTTTATTAACATTAATACCCTTTATTTATTATATTATATATATATAGAATTTTTTTGGAGGGTAATATGTTTTCATTTAAGAAAAAATTAGATCAAGAATTGTATAATGCCCTTAATGACGGATTTTCAGATAAATTAAGAGTAATCATTCACTATAAAACTAATGGAGAAAAAATAAAAAAGAATTTATCTCACAATAGTGTTTCTTTCTTCAGATTGATTGATTCAGTTAACTGCATTTCTACTATTGTAAACAAATCTCTATTACAAAAATTATCGGAATATCCAGATATAGACTATATTGCCTTAGATACATTTGCTTTTCTTTGTGGTAAAAATGTTTTAAGTTCAAATAGAATTCATCTTAATAAAAATTACAAATTAACAGGTAAAGGTGTCTGTATAGGTATTATAGATTCTGGAGTTTTTCCTCACTACGACCTTAAGTCACCTACAAATAAAATTAATGGCTTTTATGATATCGTAAATAATTTAAAATATCCATATGACGATAATGGTCATGGAACTTTTATTTCCGGTATAATTTGTTCAAGTGGTTATTCATCAAAAGGATTTTATAAGGGAATTGCAGAAAATAGTAATATCTATATGGTAAAAGCTTTTAACCAATTAGGTAGAGGTTATTGCTCAGATATTTTATTAGCTATACAACATATTTTAGAAGTTAGTGAAAAACATAATATTAGAATATTATGCCTTCCCTTTGAAATAACAAATTATAATAAATTTATATTGTCTCTTTTTCAAAAATTATTTAACAAAATGATTAGTAAAAATATGATTGTTGTAGTTCCTAGTGGCAATAGTGGTAATGGTGAAATTTCAGTAAATACTTTAAAAGGAATCTCTGCATTAAAGGAAGTTATAACTGTAGGAGGATTAGATACCACAGGAGAAATTAAAGGCTACAAATTCACTTCACCTAGTTCTACTAAGAGTGATAAACCTGATTTTTCAGCAGCCTGTGTAGACATATGCTCTCTTAATTCAGATACAACTTATATTTCAGAAAGGAACGGCAGAAAATTATATCCTCGTCCCTTAGAAGAAATGTATACCTCCTATACTGGCACATCCATAGCAGCAGCTTTCGGAGCTGGTATTGTTTCTTTATTACTAGAAAACAACGAAAATTTAAATCACAGCGATATTTTAGCCCTTATTAAACTATCCTGTGAATTACTTAATATACCCAAAGAAATACAAGGATCCGGTAAAATAAATTTCGAAAAGTTAATGCCCTAAAATTTGTTACACCTTTGTAACAAATTTTTATTTAAAAATAGTAAAATGGTATTAATAAATGAATTATTTAGAGGTGAAAATATTATTGTTTAACAAAAAATTATCTAGTAACTTAAGAAACTACGATATCAAAATTAAATTAACAAAATTAGCTACATTTATCTTGTTAATAATGGTCGTAGGTGTAAATTATTAAAAGAAATTTTAATATACCTTGATAATATGATTTCATTAACAAGGAAATCTTCTTCAATATACTCAAACTCAATAAAAAAATACCAAGATATTATCTATGGTATTTTTTTATTGAATAGAAAATATTTTTCCTATTTGTCCAAAACTCTAAAATTCGTGGATAATTATCTTCCTTGTTTCTAGAAGCATTTAATTAATTTAAAGATTTTGCACAGCAAAATCATCCTTAATTGTGCATTGTGCATTAGTATTTTATCTCTTAAACAATCTCTCTCCTAACCCATTCAATAGCTCTTTTTACAGTAGTATTTCTAACTCTTTCTCTACTGCCCGTTAAGTGAAATTCTTTTGACATTACTTTACCTTTTATATATAACCCAACATAAACAAGTCCCACTTCTTTATCTTTAGTTCCACCGCCTGGCCCTGCTATTCCTGTTGTTGAAATTCCTATATCTGTATTGGCCTTTTCTGCTATACCTTTTGCCATTTCTTCTGCTGTTTGTTTACTCACAGCTCCATATTCATCTAATGTTTCTTTTAATACTCCTAATCGTGCTTGCTTTGCTTCATTAGTATAAGTTATTGCTCCTTCTTTAAATACTTTCGAAATACCTGGATAATTTATTATTGTTCCTGCAAGTAATCCACCTGTACAAGATTCAGCAGTAGCAATAGTAATATTTCTATCCACTAACATTTGTCCTAATACATTTTCCAAAGTAGTCTCACCTTCAGCATATACTGCTACTCCAAGCCTTTTTTTAATTTCTTCTTCTAAAGGCTCTATTAACTTATATCCATCTTCCTCAGAATTAGCCTTTGCAGTTATTCTAAATATCATTTCTCCATCTTTGGCATAAGGTGCAACTGTAGGGTTTGATTGACCTTCAATAATATCCTTTATCATTTCTTCTGCTGTACTTTCTCCAATACCCATAACCCTTAATATTTTTGATGTAAGTACACCATCACTAAACTTTGATAAATATGGAAGAGCGTAATTTTCAAACATTGGTTTCATCTCTCTTGGTGGACCCGGTAATAAAACTATTATTTTTCCCTGTTCCTCTATAATACATCCAGGAGCTGTTCCTACATCATTACAAAGTATTGTTGCATCCTCTGGAAAATATGCTTGTTTTTTATTACTATCTACCATCTGTCTATTGATTTTTTTAAAAAACCCTTCGATTTTATCTAAAGATTCTTTATGTACTTTAGATTTCTTATTAAAGTACTCAAAAGCTGTTTCTTTTGTCAAGTCATCCTTTGTAGGTCCAAGGCCTCCTGTTGTAATAACTAGATCAGCTCTACTAAAAGCCTCTTTTAACTCAATTTTTAATCTTTCCGTATTATCACCTATTACTGATTGATGATAAACTTCAAAGCCTAAATCTGCTAATTTCTCTGATATAAACTGTGCATTTGTATTCACAATATTTCCGAGAAGTATTTCTGTTCCAACTGCAATTATTTCTGCTTTCATTTTCACCCTTCTTTCAAAAATAAGTCTTTAATATTATTTTTCAAATTTATAACAATATACATTTTTATTATACACTATATTTTATTGTTTTATTTTTTATGTTTCTATTTCTATTTCTATTTCTATTTCTATTTCTATTAATTATAGATTTTCTGACCACCGGGAAGAAAATCATCCTAAATTGTGCATTGTGCATTGTGCATTGTGCATTGTGCATTGTGCATTGTGCATTGTGCATTGTGCATTGTGCATTGTGCATTATGTATTATATATTATGTATTGTACTAAAACTATTTCTAGTATAACAAAAAGCACCGCCTCTAAGGCAATGCTCTCTATTTTTTACTACTTAATTTGTGGGTATATCTTATATATAAAACTAATATGCTGGGCTAATTAAGCTATCAATGTTCTTTCATCCATTATAATCATTTCATACTTAAAAGGCTTATTTTTAATAAATAAATTGTTATTAGCAATGTATTTTGCTTCTTCCATATCTCTTGCTTTAAAAGTAAAAGAACCACCATATTTATTAAAATATCCACCACCTATAGAATATCTCGGTGTCTGTTCATTATTAAAGTTTATAATATGTGCTTTATTTAAAATTACATTACTATTCTCTTCATTTAATGAATAAATAACCCTGACAATTAAATTTCTATCCATATTAACATCTCCTATTTACATTACAGTTCACAGTTCACAGTTCACAGTTCACAGTTCACAGTTCACAGTTCACAGTTCACAGTTCATTGTGCATTGTGCATTGTGCATTGTGCATTGTGCATTGTGCATTGCAATTCTATCCCATTTATTATTATTATTATTTAAATATAGATTTTATGCCAGCGTTAAGTACGTCACTAATATCTCGAACTTATGTTCTAATCGTATTATACCGAACTTCCGTTCTTATGTCAATGTTTTAAAATAATTTTATAAAACAATTTTTATTTCCAAAATTCTTCTAAATAATTACTCATTTCATTTGTATTCTGTATCCTTTTCAAATGCTGCCATTCGTAAGGAAATAGTTTTAAATATCTACTAGATGTAAACCTAGTATCTATAAGCAACGCTACTCCTTTATCTTTTTCTGTCCTTATTATTCTTCCTACTGCCTGCATAACCTTATTCATACCTGGATATATATAAGAATATTCAAAGCCACAACCCTTTTTCTCATTAAAATAATCTCTAATTATATCTCTCTGAAAACAAATCTGTGGAAGTCCAACTCCTATAATAATAGCTCCAGACAATTTTTCACCTACCAAATCAATGCCTTCACCGAACATTCCTCCCATAACTGCAAATGCTACTAAGCTCTTATCTCTAATCTCATTAAAATTTTCTAGAAATTCTTCCTTTTGAGTTTCATCCATACCTATTTCTTGGCTTATTATATTAAAATTAATAGTGTTATCATCTATTCTCTCAAGAATCATTCTTAGATATTTATAGGAAGGAAAAAATACTAAGTAGTTACCCTTTTTAGATGAAATAAGTCCTTTTATTTTTTCTATCACAAATTCAGCTGTTTCTTCTCTATTTCTATATTTTGTAGAAATTTTATCATCAATTAATAAGAGTAAATTTTCTCTTTTAAAAGAACTTTTTAATCTTAGTTTATTATCATCTTGTTCTCCTCCTAGAACCTCAAAATAATAATCCATTGGACTTAATGTAGCAGAGAAAATTATGGTAGCTAAATTATTATCAATACTTTCTTTTAAAAATTTCGATGGATTTACGCAATATAGTTTCAATATCACATCATTTTTATCAATTTTTTCAGCGTATACTCTATAGGATTCATCAAATATTTCACCTATTTTTATAAAAAATAATGCTTTAAAATAAAAATCTAAAATTTTATCTTTACAATCACTTTTTTCATTCTTATTTTCTAACATCCACTTTTCCGCTTTATTTATATATTTTATTAAATGTGGTAATATTTCTTCTGGTCTTTTTTCTAACATAAAATAACCATTATTTTTTTCACACTTCTTCCTCAATTCAATAAAATAAGTATTAAGCTTATTTAAAATCTTAAATAATTCTGGTATTTGATTTCTGCTTTCCTTTTTTAATTCTAAAATATCCTTTTTAACTAAATCGGCTGAAAACATTTCTCTACCTCTATCAACTAAATTATGTGCCTCATCTATTAGTAATATACTATTCCTTTTTGTATCATCAAAAAATCTTTTTAAAGAAGCTCTTGGATCAAAAACATAATTATAATCACAAATAATACCATCAACCCAAAATACTAAATCTAAAGAGAATTCAAAAGGACATATATTATATTTTCTAGCATACTTTTCAACAACATCACGAGTCATATTATCTTCATTAAATATATCAAAAATAGCTTCATTCACCCTATCAAAATGCCCTCTTGCATATGGACATTTGTCAGGATTACAATTTACTTCATCATTAAAACATATCTTTTCCTTAGCTGTAAGTGTCAACGTTTTAAATGATAATCCAGCTTCTCGTAATTGTAAATATGTGTTTTCCGCAGTAGTTCTAGTAATTGTTTTCGCAGTCAAATAAAATATTTTTTCTCCTAAATCTTCTCCCACTGCCTTTAAAGCTGGGAATATAGTTGCAATGGTTTTTCCAATACCAGTAGGTGCTTGTGCAAATAATTTTTTATTATCTTTAATTGTTTTATATGTATAAACTGCTAATTTTCTTTGTCCTTCTCTATATTCACCATAAGGAAATTTTAATTCTTTAATAGAATTATTTCGTTTTTTTATCCACATATCTAGTGTATCAGCCCATTTGATATAGCTACTTAATAAGTTATTAAAGAAATTTCCTAATTCTTCTTTTGTAAAGCCTCTTTTTATTCTTTTTATATTTTTATTATCCAAATTGTAATATGTCAATTGAACTTCTATATTTTCTACTTCATTTTCAACACAATAGAAATAAGCATAACATTTAGCTTGTGCCCAGTGAACTCCATTGTAATTTTCATCTATAAATTCTAATGGTACCATTGTAGTCTTAATTTCATCGATCAATACATTTTCTCCATCATTGAATACTCCATCTGCTCTTCCTTTAACTTCAATCATAAAATCTTGTTGTTTAATTAATATAGATAAAGTCACTTCTGATGAATAATTATCCCCATACCCCTTCTGTATCTTTTGATGAGCTCTTATTGCATCTACATTTCTAGAACTGCCTTTAAATGTTGATACTAAATCTCCAGACTTTAAAACAAACTGCACTAAATTTCTAACCGATATCTTAATTATATTTTGGGCTAACATAATCTTATTCCCCTTTTGTACTTCATTAATAAAATCTATTATAATTAATCAAAACTTAAATAACAATATTTATACTAGCAGTAAAGATACGATAGTATATCTTCTCTAAATAATATCCTATTTTATAAAAAGAAACTAACGTATCTTATTCTTAACTCTGACCGTATGCAAATACTTCCCCATTAATATTATAATATTTTGTATAAATATACTCTACCAATTTTTATATCTTTAAAATCATTTATATATTTTATAAAAGACACAAACATTCTATTTTTTGAATGTTGTGCTACGTATAGATCGTCCTTCTTATATTCTTTATTATATCCTTTAGAATGAATTATCTGCGAATGATATGGTATATTATTATTTGTACGATCTCCATATTGAATAACATCACCTATATCCATCATCTTTACAATAGCATCGTAATTTTTCATTACTTCATCTACACTTAAAGACAAATACTTTGAAGCTCTATCATTTCCTAGTCCTTCTTCATTTCCCCAATACCTTCTAAAATATCTAGCACCTCTCCATGTAAGCGAAATATTTTTTAGATCTTTTTCATTTTTTGTCCTGCAAAACCAGCACTCTAACTTATCCCATCTATATCCAGTATATTTAATTCCTCCAGCCGCTAACACTTGCGATACGAAATTAGTACAGTCATCCTCCTTAAAATATGGATAATCTATTAGATTTGGTTTTATAGCATGTTTTTCTGCATACTTTTTAGCTTTACTCCGATTATAGTCGCTCTTTATTGTATAATTATATTGATTTTTACCCATGTTACAAAAGCTCCTTTTAATAACTGTTTATATCAATATATGTTTTAATCATACTATTTGTTTATACCTATTTTATGTTTTTTGACATTTTAAAACAAAAACATCTATTATAATGGTATAATATTTTTATAAAAATTTTTAATTGGAGACAACTTATGAATAAAAATAATTTTAATAAATATTCAATCATAACAAAAATTCTAACTTTATATTTACTTTTTAGCTCTCTATGGATTTTTACTTCAGATAGAGTAATAACTTTCCTTACAAACAATCCAGCCACGATTACAAAAATTCAAACTTATAAAGGCTTTTTATATTTATTAATAACAACTATAGTATTATACTTTGTTATTAATAATGTTATTTCAAAACTAGTAACTACACATAATGTACTCCTTAATACAGATTCATTTTACAATAGTTTATATAACAATAGTCATTTAATTCTATTATTAATCGACCCTGAAACAAAACAAATAGTTGATGCTAACGCTGGGGCTCTTAAATTTTATAAATATTCCCTTGATAAAATATGTTCATTAACGATGAATGATATTAATACTATGACTAAAGAAGAAATAAATAAGGAAATGAAAAAAGCTATTGCTGAAGAAAAAAATTATTTTATTTTTAAACATAATATTTCAGACGGTACTGTTAAAACCGTTCAAGTTATGTCTGCACCAATTACTATCAATGAAGGAAAGTTACTTTTTTCTATGATTATCGATATCACAGACACAATAAAATCAAAAATAGCTCTCTCTGAATCCGAAGAGAAATTCAAACTTTTTTCTGATAATATAGAAGCTTGCATATATATTAAGAATATAAAAGGTACTTATATTTTCGCAAATAAATATATATCTGATTTCTATGGTCAGTGCGATTTGACAAATAAAAATGTTAAAGATTGTATTATTCCTGATGAAGCATCCTCAATATTTCTTTACGATAAAAAAGCCGTAGAAAAAGGTCAAATTTCTTATGAACAATCCTTTACAAATTATTGTGGTGAGAAAAGAACCTTCAAAATATTAAAATTCTCAGTCCCTAATCATAATAATGAAACATTAATTGGCGGAATAAATATTGATGTTACTGATTATAAGGTAGCTGAAGAAAAAATCAAAAAACTAGCTTATTTTGATTTACATACTGGGCTGTATAATAAAAACTATTTAGTAGAAAAAGTAAACAAACTTATTGAAGAAAATAATGATTTAATTATAGGTATTCTTTTTATTTCGATTAAGAACATTGAACAAACGACCGAATTTATGGGTGCTGACTTTACAAATAAGTTATCTGTTACTATATCGCAAAGAATTTCTAAACTTTTAAACAAAAATGATACGATAGTTCAATATAGTAAAAATGATTTTATCATACAACTTACTGATCCTGCAGGTACTATGAATATTAGTTCTAGATCTAAAAATCTTATTAATCAAATGATTAATCCCTATGAAATTGATAATTTTAAAATTAATATTTCTACTAATGTAGGGCTAAGTATATATCCTAATAATTCTGATAATATTGAAGAATTAATAAAACAATCTAGTATTGCAATGAAAATGTCTAAGCTAAAAGAAAATAATTCTATTGTATTTTATGATAAAAATGTAGAAAAACAATTATTAAATCAGGTTCACTTAGAAAATGACTTAAGCTTAGCCCTAGAAAATGATTCTTTACAATTATACTACCAACCAATAATTGATACTAAAACAGAAAAAACTATTAAAGCTGAAGCTTTACTACGTTGGATACATCCTGAAAAAGGATTTATCTCTCCCTCTGTATTTATCCCAATTGCAGAGAAATCAAATTTAATTTTAACAATTGGAGAATGGGTTATAAAAACAGCTTTCTGGCAAGTTAAAAGTTGGTTAGCTGCTGGGATTACACCACCTAAAATTTCAGTTAACTTATCAACAAAACAACTTGAACAAAAAGATTTTGTTCCAATGCTTAAAAATATAATACAAGAAACTAACATAGATACACGATATATAGATTTTGAAATAACAGAAAGTTTAGCAATTAACAATGAACTAGGTACAATTAGCACTCTTAAAGAAATCGAAGCTTTAGGAATTTCTTTTTCTATGGATGATTTTGGAACTGGCTATTCTTCCTTAAGTCAACTTAAGAAACTACCACTTAAAACTTTAAAGATTGATATGTCATTTATATCAGATATCAATGAAGATTTAGATAACACAATAATTGTAACTACAATTATTGCCATGGCACAAAGTATGGGTTTATCTGTAGTAGCTGAAGGAGTGGAGACATCACATCAATTTGAATTTTTGAGAAATAACAATTGTGATATGATACAAGGCTATTTAGTCAGCAAACCACTTCCTCATGATGACTTCGAAAAAATTATTAATAACAAGTATTCTTTTCATTCTAGTTTCTTGTCGATACTTAATAATATCCCAAGTATTAAAGATACTTGTTGTCTAAATGATGAGTTATCGTACAAAGAAATAATTTACAATAGCCCACAAGCAATAATACAGTGGAGTAAAAGCTTTAAGATTTTAATGTGGAATAAAGGAGCAGAGAATATTTTCGGATGGTCCGAAGATGAAGCGCTAGATAAAAATCTAATGAAAAATATGATTCTTAAATCTGAACTTATTAAATCAATGAAAATAGTAAATTCAATTTTTTCTGGTAAACCAATAGAATATACTTCTAAAAACTATACAAAAAATAAGAAAATAATTGTTTGTAATTGGATACTATTCCCTATATTCAATAATAACGGAGAAGTTAAAAGTGTTATAACTTGTACTACAAAAACTAAAACTATTTAAATAGCATAAAACAGCTTACATATGTAAGCTGTTTTATATATATCCATCCTTTGATCTTATTGAAATTTCCCCGGACATAATCGACCTATTATTTCCATTTTTTAATGTAACCACTAATTCTCCATTATCATTCAACTCTACTGCTTTTGCTATAATTTCTTTTCCTTTTTCAATCATTCTAATTTCTCTTCCTATTACACAAGATTTAGTTCTACATATTTCTAATACTTCTTGCATATTACCTTTTTTAACATACTCTTCATAAAAGAATTCAAAATAATTTATAATTCCTACAAATATGTCTTTTCTAGAATATTCTTTTTTTTCTTCAATAAACAAAGAACTAGCTTTACTCTTTAATTCTCCTGGGAAATCATTCTCTTTATTATTTACATTCATTCCAATACCCAGCACAGCATAATTTACCATATTAATCTCTGCACTCATCTCAGTAAGTATTCCGCATATTTTTTTACCATTAATAATTATGTCATTTGGCCATTTTATTCCTACTTCAATATCTAACTCTTCTAATGCTTTAGCAACTGCCGCAGCTGCTATCTGTGTTATCTGTGGTACCTTAGTAGGTGATATCTCAGGTTTCAATATAATCGACATCCATATACCTTTACCTTTTGTAGATACCCAGCTCCTACCCATCCTACCCTTTCCTGCTATTTGTTCTTCAGCTACAATAATAGTACCTTCTTTTGTTTCATAGGCAATTTTTTTTGCTTCTGTATTTGTAGATGCTATACTATCATAATGAATTATTTCTTTACCTATATATTCTGTTTTAACTTTATTATGTACCTCAGATAAAGTTAGTATATCTGGTGAAGATATAATTTTATAGCCTTTTCTAGATACAGATTCTATTGTATATCCCTCTTCTTTTAAAGTATTCATATGTTTCCAAATGGCCGCTCTGGAAATTCCTAATTCTTCACTGATTTTTTGTCCACTTAAAAACCCCTGTTCACTATTTTTAAGCATTTCTAAAATTCTATATTTCATTATATGACCCCTTTTTTTTAAGTGCAATGCACAATTATGGATGATTCTCTCCTGTCGTCGAGAATCTTTAGTTATTAAATTAATTCAAAGATTTTGCATAGCAAAATCATCTTTAATTGCAAATTGCAAATTGCTAATTGCAAATTGCTAATTGCAAATTGCTAATTGCTAATTGCTAATTGCAAACTGCACATTAAGACATATAACCATTCTACAATATTTAATATAGAATAACAAAAAAAGCCTCCTGCTGGAAGCTTTTATTCTAAAAATTCACCTATTTTTCTATACTTTAAATATCTCTGATCTATTACTTCATCAATATTGTCTAACATATCTGCGAAGGGTACTTTTAATAATTCATTCTTTATGCTATTTGCCATTAATTTTAAATCTTTATGTGCTCCCCCTAGTGGTTCTTTAACTACTTTATCAATAACCTTTAATTCCTTTAAATCTTGTGCGGTTATTTTCATTATTTTTGCAGCCTCTTTTGCCCTTGAAGCATCTTTCCAAAGTATGCTAGCAAAACCTTCTGGAGATAATATTGAGTAAACAGCATGTTCCAACATCCATATTTGATCTGCAATTGATATAGCAAGAGCTCCTCCACTGCCACCTTCTCCAATTACAATTGATATAACGGGAGTTTTCAATACTGATATTTCCATCAAATTTCTTGCAATTGCCTCTCCTTGACCTCTTTCTTCGGCACCAAGTCCTGGATATGCTCCCGGAGTATCGATAAAACAGATAACAGGTCTCTTGAATTTTTCTGCTTGTTTCATTAACCTCAAGGCTTTCCTATATCCTTCTGGATTTGGCATACCAAAGTTTCTCTTTACATTTTCTTTTGTATTTCTACCTTTTTGTTGCCCTATAATTGTTACAGGAATCCCATTTAATTTACCTATTCCTCCTACAATACATAAATCATCTCTAAATTGTCTATCTCCATGCAATTCAATAAAATCATCAAAAATTTCTTCAATAAACTCTAAAGCTGTTGGTCTTTCAATCATTCTAGACAAAGTTAATTTATCCATAGCAGTTAGCTTATCATATACATTTTCTTTTAAACTATCTAATTTGTTTTCTAATTTTTCAATTTCTAATGTTAAATCAACTTCTTTTAAAAGAGAAAATTCTTTCAGCTCTATTATTTTCTTTTCTAAATCTATAATCTCTTTTTCACAATCAAGCATAAATATACCTCCTACCTTACAATACAGCTTTGATGAATATCAATAATTTTAGCTAAAGTTTCTTTTAATTGTTTTCTATCAACTATTTTATCAATAAAACCATGTTCTAATAAAAATTCTGCTGTCTGAAACCCTTTAGGTAATTTTTGCTTTATCGTTTGTTCAATTACTCTCTTACCAGCAAATCCTATTAATGTTCCTGGTTCAGACAATATAATATCACCAAGCATAGCAAAAGATGCTGTTACTCCTCCAGTTGTTGGATCTGTTAATACAGTAATATACAAATTGCCTGACTCATTATGCTTTGCAATTGCAGCCGAAGTTTTCGCCATCTGCATTAGAGATAAAATACCCTCTTGCATTCTCGCACCACCTGATGCTGTGAAAATTACAATAGGAAGATTTTTTTCTGTTGCAAGTTCAACTGCTCTAGTAACTTTTTCTCCTACTACAGAACCCATACTACCCATCATAAAATTGCTATCCATAACAGCTATTACAGTCTCAAGTCCTTGTATTTTACCAACACCTGTAACTACAGCTTCACTCATTCCTGTTTTTTCTTTATAAGAATCTACTTTCTGTGAATAGCCATCAAACTCTAAAGGATTAACACTAGCTATATTTTCATTTGTTTCTATAAAAGTATCTTTATCTATTACAAGTTCTATTCTTTCTTTTGAAGATAATCTATAGTGTTTACCACAATTACTACATATTCTATTATTTTGATTAAGGTCCTCTTTATATATTGTTTCACCACAGACCTTACATTTCACCCATAATCCATTTGGAACACTCGGTTTGTCTTTTTCATCTTCTATTTCTATTATTTCTTCTTTTATTTCCTCATTTTTCATTTCATCTTGCTGCAAGGTGATATACTGTGGTTTTTTAAATACCCTTTTTAATCTAAACATTTTTATCACCAACCTCTTCTAATCAATTTAACTTACAACTAAAAGTTAAACTCTTTCTCTATAAAAGATGTATCAAAATCACCTTTTAAATATTTCTCATTACACAATATATCAAATAAAAATTCTATATTCGTATCTATTCCATCTATAGCAAACTCTTCTAAAGCTCTTTTCATTTTAACTATAGCTTCATTTCTATTTTTTCCATGTACTATTAATTTTGCTACCATAGAATCGTATGTAGGTGGAATAGTATATCCATTATATAAGGCACTATCTATTCTGACCCCATTACCTCCTGGAACATGATAAATTTCTACCTTACCTGGTGATGGTCTAAATCCTTTTTCAGGATTCTCTGCATTTATTCTACATTCTATTGCATGCCCATTTATTTTTATATCTTCTTGTTTAATTTCTAATTTTTCTCCAGCTGCAATTTTAAGTTGTTGCTTTATTAAATCAACCTCTGTAATATACTCTGTTACAGGGTGCTCAACTTGGATTCTTGTATTCATTTCCATAAAATAAAAATCACCATTTTTATCTACTAAAAATTCAATAGTCCCAGCATTTTCATAATTCACTGCCTTAGCTGCTTTAATTGCAACTTCACCCATCTTCTCTCTTAATTCTTGTGAAATTAAGTTTGAAGGTGCTTCTTCTATTACCTTTTGATTTCTTCTTTGAATAGAACAATCTCTTTCTCCTAAATGAAGTATATTACCAAATTCATCCGCTAATATTTGAAATTCTATATGTCTTGGATTTTCTATAAATTTTTCAATGTACATTGTATCATCATTAAAAGAAACTTTAGCTTCTGTTTTTGCAGTTTGGTAGGCATTTTGAAGATCTTCTTTTCTTCTTACTATCCTAATACCTCTACCGCCACCACCTGCTGAAGCTTTCACCATAATAGGATATCCGATTCTATCACATTCCTCTACTGCATGCTCATAACTTTCAATTACTCCATCAACACCTGGTATTACAGGTACCCCTGCTTCTATCATAATTTGTCTTGCCCTTGCTTTATTGCCCATCATATCCATAACTTTCGAATCAGGTCCTATAAACTTAATATTACATTCTCTACACATTTGAGCAAATTTACTATTTTCCGATAAAAATCCAAAACCAGGATGAATACCTTCAGCACGAGTTAAAACTGTAGCACTGATTATATTCTCCATATTCAAATAACTATCTCTTGATTTACTTGGCCCTATACAAACAGCTTCATCAGCTAACTTGACATGAAGTGCTTCTTTATCAATTTCTGAATATACCGCAACGGTACGAATTCCCATTTCCCTACATGCTCTAATTACTCTTACAGCAATTTCGCCTCTATTTGCAATAAGTATTTTCTTAAACAAGTTATTCACCCACTCTCAAGCTCTATTAGTCTCTTATTCTCCAATAAAAAATGTTAATTCTGCTTCTACTGCCTTTTTATCATCTACCCATGCTATTGCTTTACCTATGCCTGCTGGGCCTTTTATTCTTATTATTTCTACTTCTAATCTTAGTACATCTCCAGGTACAACCTTCTTTTTAAATCTAGCTTTATTTATTCCACCAAAATATGCTATTTTACCTTTGTTTTTTTCTAAACTAAGAATTGCTACAGCACCTGTTTGGGCTAAAGCTTCTACTATTAAAACACCAGGCATTACAGGCTCTTGTGGAAAATGTCCCTGAAAGAAGTATTCATTCATAGTAACATTTTTATAAGCTGTTGCTTTTTTACCTTCTTCTATTTCTTCAACTTTATCTATTAGTAAAAAGGGATACCTATGAGGTATTATTTCTTGGATTTGTTTAATATCTAATGACATATTCATTTCTCCTCTATATTAAAGTTTAGCAACTTTGAATAATGGCTGATTGTACTCTACCATTCCTTCATTTTCAACAAGCACTTCTAATATTTCCATATCAAATTCAGCCTCTATATCGTTCATTAACTTCATAGCTTCAACTATACAAATAGTATCCCCTTTTTTAACTTTACTTCCTTTTTTAACGAAAGCTTCAGTTGTTGGAGAAGATGCTTCATAAAAAGTACCTACTATAGGAGAGTTAATTGTTATACATTTATCTTCAACCTTTGATTGTTGAACCTGATTGTTTTCTTTATCGTTTTTGTGCATATCATATACTGTAACTGTATCTTCAGCACTTAATGTACTTGGCTCTTTTGCCCTAACTCCTTCATTGACAATCACTTTTTCTTTTTCTTTTTTCAATTTTATCTTAAATCCATCTTCTTCTATCTCAAGTGTTGTCAAACTAGATTCGCTAAGTGTTTTAATTAATTCTTTTATATTATCAAAATCCATAATCTATACCTCATTCCATTTCTTTAGAATTATCGTTGCATTGTGACCACCAAATCCAAGTGAATTTGATAAGGCATATTCAATATCAACCTTCCTTCCTATATTAGGAACATAATCCAAATCGCACTCTTCATCTTTTTCTTTATATCCCACTGTAGCAGGTATAAACCCTTCTTCAAGTCCTTTTGCACAAATTATTGCTTCTACAGCTCCTGCTGCGCCAAGCAAATGACCAGTCATAGATTTTGTTGAACTAACTGGTATATCATACGCTTTTTCACCAAATACAGTTTTTATAGCTGCAGTTTCAAATTTATCATTATATGGCGTGCTTGTTCCATGGGCATTTATATAAGAAATATCTTCTTCTTTTATTTTTGCATCTTTCATTGCCATTTGTATTGCTCTAGCTCCACCTTCTCCACCTGGTGAAGGTGAAGTCATGTGATATGCATCGCAAGTAGCTCCATATCCAACTATCTCTGCATATATTTTCGCGCCTCTTTGCTTTGCGTGCTGGAGAGACTCTACTATAACAATCCCAGCTCCCTCTCCCATTACAAATCCATCCCTTTCCTTATCAAAAGGTATAGATGCTCTACTTGGATCTGTACTTCCACTAAGGGCCGTCAAAGAACAAAATCCTGCAACAGAAAGTGGTGTTATTGACGCTTCTGCTCCACCTGCAATTATTGCATCCGCTTCACCATTTCTTACCTTATGAAAAGCTTCACCTATAGAATGAGTACCCGTTGCACAAGCTGTAGTAATACTAGTGCAGATTCCTTTTGCATTAAATCTTATAGCTATATTACCCGCTGCCATATTTCCAATTATCATAGGAATTAAAAATGGTGATACTCTTCTTGGACCTTTTTCTTCTAATTTTTTATGTTGTTCTTCTATGGTAGATATTCCACCAATTCCTGAACCTACAATAACTCCAAACCTTTCACTATCTATATTATGAATATCAATTCCAGCATCCTTCACAGCTTCATCTGCTGCAACTATACCAAATTGGCTAAATCTATCCATTCTCTTAGCTTCTTTTTTATCCATACATTTTGACGGATCAAAACCCTTAACTTCTGCTGCTAATTTAGCTTTAAAATCAGTAGCATCAAAAGCTTTTATCTCATTTACACCACATATACCATTCTTTATATTATTCCAAGCTGTCTCCACATCATTTCCTATAGGAGTAATAGCTCCCATTCCTGTAATCACTACTCTATTTCCCATAATATCCTCCTTTAAAATACCATACCACCATCTACACTTATTACTTGCCCAGTTATATATTCTCCCATTGAAGAAGCTAGAAAATATACTGTATCCGCTACATTATCTGTAGTACCTAATTTCTTTAACGCTATATTTTGTTTTATTGTATCTTTTACTTTATCTGATAATTTCTTTGTCATATCCGTATCTATAAATCCTGGTGCCACTGCATTTACTGTAATTCCTCTTGAACCAATTTCCTTTGCAAGAGATTTTGTCATACCAATAACTCCAGCTTTAGAGGCTGCATAATTTACTTGGCCAGCATTTCCTAAAACACCTACAACAGATGATATATTTATAATTCTGCCGCTTTTTTGTTTCATCATTATAGGAACTACATGTCTTAAGCAATTATATGCCCCTTTTAAATTAACGTTTATAACGTCATCAAAATCTTTTTCTTTCATTCTCATAAATAGTCCGTCTTTTGTAATACCTGCATTATTGACTAAAATATCTATAGAACCAAATTTGTCCTTAGCTTCTTTTATAAGAAATTCTGCTTCATCAAAGTTACTAACGTCAGCTTTTACTAATAATACTTCAACTCCAAACTTCTTCAATTCATCACAAAGATTTTCTGCTTCTTCTTTGCTACTTCTATAATTAACTACTATATTAGCTTCCTTCTCCGCAAGTTTTAGAGCAATGGCTCTACCAATACCTCTACTTGCACCTGTTATAATTGCTGTTTTATTTTTCAATACTAGACCTCCTATAAGATCAATGCACAATGTACAATGCACAATGCACAATTGAGGATAATTCTCTTCGTTCCTCAGAGAATCTTTAATTTTGATAGTCGATTTTGCGTAGCAAAATCATCCTTAATTGCAAATTGCAAATTGCAAATTGCTAATATTTTATAAATAAAAACTATTGATTCAAACTATACGTTATAAATCAACAATTCTTTAAAACAAAGCCTAAAATAAAAACCCATATATTTATCATTACACTTTTAGAAACTTATAAACATATTTTTTCTCTATTATATAATATACTTTGTTTGTCAAAAACTTCGACAATCAAAGTATATACCTAAAAAACATATTACCTATATATTGTTTATACAAAGAAAACTATTCTTAAGTTCTTTAATTGGTTTTATTGTTGAAAAATTCTATTGTTTTGTTTAATGAAGAAAGATCTTCAACATTTAATAACTTTACTTTTCTATTTATCTTTTTAACAAATCCTCTTAAAGCTTTTCCTGGGCCTATTTCAATAAATGTGTCTACTCCATCATCCATCATAGTATTAATTGTTCTTTCCCATTGCACGGGGCTCATAACTTGATTTCTTAGTATATCTTTTATTTCATTTTCATCATTTATATAATCACCAGTTAAATTTGTAATGACCGGTGTATTTAAACTATTCAACTCTATCTTTTGTAGTTCTACAAATAATTTATCTGCAGCTTCTTTTAACATTTTTGTATGAAATGGCCCACTTACTAAAAGTTGAATTACTTTTTTTGCTCCTAGCTCTTCACATTTTTCTGAGGCTAATTTTAAAGCTTCATTTTCTCCTGCAATAACTATTTGTCCTGGACAATTGAAATTTGCTGGCTGAACTATTCCTTTTTGAGATCCAAATTCGCAGGCTACTTTTATTTGTTCTTCATCTAAGCCTAACACTGCAGCCATTCCACCAATTCCGTGTGGAACTGCCTCTTGCATATATCTACCTCTTTTTTTGACTAGAACAATTGCATCTTCAAATTTTAATACATTTGAATATACAAGTGCTGTATATTCTCCAAGGCTTAAACCTGCTACTACATCTGCTCTTATACCACTCTCTTCTAAAGCCTTAAGGGCTGCAATACTTGTAGCTAATATAGCTGGTTGTGTGTTTTCTGTTTTATTTAATTCTTCCTTTTCTACATTAAAACAAATATCACTTATAGAGAATCCTAATTCTTTATCTGCTAAATCAAATATTTCTTTCGCTTTATTATTATTATCATATAATTCCTTGCCCATACCAACGTATTGAGCTCCTTGCCCAGGAAATATAAAAGCAACTTTACCCATGTATAAGCCTCCGTTTTTTAGTTCACAGTTCACAGTTCACAGTTCACAGTTCACAGTTCACAGTTCACAGTTCACAGTAATATTTTATATTTTATAGTTATATGTCACAACTAATTTTACTCATTGTTTCAATTGTTTGTTTTGCTTCACAGAACATTTCTTCAATTATTTCAGTGCAGCTCTGTTCTTTCTTTATCATTCCAGCTATTTGACCTGCCATAACAGACCCTAAATCTACATTACCTTCCTTTACTGCAAGTCTTAATGACCCAGCTCCTAGTTCTCCAAGTTTTTCTAAGTCTGCTCCTTCTTTTTCTAGTTCTTTAAATTGTCTGCTTAATTTATTTCTAAGAACTCTTACTGGATGTCCCGTTGATCTAGCAGTTACTACTGAATCTATATCTTTTGCTTTCAAAATTTTATTTTTGTAGTTCTGATGTACTGTACATTCATTAGCAACTAAAAATCTAGTTCCTACCTGTACCCCACTTGCACCAAGCATTAATGTAGCTGCAATTCCTCTGCCATCACCTATACCACCAGCTGCAATTACTGGAATATTAACGGCATCTACTACTTGCGGTAGAAGTGTCATAGTAGTAATTTCTCCAACATGCCCACCAGCTTCTCCCCCTTCAGCTATTATTGCATCTGCACCCATTTTTTCCATTCTTCTTGCGAGTGCTACTGATGCAACTACAGGAATAACTGTTATTCCGTTTTCTTTCCACATATTCATATACTTACCTGGACTACCTGCTCCAGTAGTTATAACTTTTACGCCCTCTTCCACTACTAAATGTGCTATTTCCTCTGCATTATCACTCAGTAACATTATATTAACGCCAAAAGGTTTATCCGTAAGTTCTTTCGCTTTTCTTATTTCTTCACGTACATATTCTACAGGTGCGTTTGCTGCTGCTATTAGTCCTAACCCTCCTGCATTTGATACAGCAGAGGCTAATGAGCTATCTGCTATCCACGCCATACCGCCTTGAATAATCGGATACTTTACCCCTATTTTTTTAAATAAATCAAATTTACTCATATCCATCTCCTCTAGAAAACAAGACTGAAGGATATCCAACAGTCTCCAATTTTTTATTAAATTATACCTTAGTTTAGTTTATCATTTATGTACTTAACCAAATCTTCAACTTTTGTCATATTCTCTAAATCTTCAGTTGGTATTTCAATTTCAAACTCTTCCTCAAGTTCCATAACGATTTCGAAAATATCTAAAGAATCTATACCTAAATCTCCTTCGAAAGTAGAAGAAATCTCTATTTTCTCAACCTCCATATCAACTTGCTCTGCAATAACATTTTTTATTCTATCAAAAGTCATTTTAAAATCCTCCTATATATTTTAATTATTGGCTATTTTTTTGAATAATTACTGATTTATATAGTAATGTTTCTGTTAATAGTTACTGTTTATAAGACAATTTGCAATTTGCAATGTTCAATTTGCAATTATTGAAAATTGCTAATTGATAATTGAAAATTTGTTCTATACAAAACTACAAATTTATTCTATAAATGTCAATAATATTCTAAAATATAACCTTTTTATAAACTAATTATTAAACCATCTTATTAATTGAGCTCCATAAGTTAATCCAGCTCCAAAGCCTACTAAAATGATTAAATCACCATCATTTAATAAATTATTTCTCACCATTTCATCTAAAGCTAAAGGAATACTAGCCCCTGATGTATTTCCGTAATTATCTAAATTAACGAAAAATCTATCCTTATCTATTTTTAATTTTTTAGCTGATGCCTCAATTATTTTTAAATTTGCTTGGTGAGGTAGAATAAATTTTATTTCATCTATTAAAATATTTTCTTTCTCTAGCAACTTTTGTATGCATTCAGCAATTATTCTTACAGCAAATTTGTATATTTCTCCACCATTCATGCTAATATAACTTTCTTTTTTTTCAACTTCTTTCAAAAAAGTATTTCTATGTGCAATAGCTGGGAGTGTCAAGTTTTTATAGCCATTGCCATCTGAACCTGTATATGCAGATATAATACCTTGTTTTTCACTTCTCTTCAATAATACTGCGCCTGCACCATCTGCAAATAATACACAAGTTTTTCTATCCTCCCAATCAACTACTTTTGATAATGTTTCAGCACCAATTATTAATGCAGTTTCAAATTGACCTGTCTTTAGAAATTGTGTTGCTGTATTAAGAGCAAAAATAAAACCAGTACAAGCTGCACTCAAGTCAAAACATGTAGCTTTTATTGCTCCTATTTCTTTTTGAACAAGGCAAGCAGTAGAAGGGAAAAAATAATCTGGAGTAGCCGTAGCAACGATAATTAAATCAATTTCTTTACTTTTAATGTTTGAATTATTCAAAGCATCAATGGCTGCTTTTATTGCTAACATAGACGTAGTTTCATTAATAGATATTCGTCTCTCTTTTATTCCAGTTCTATCTGTTATCCATTCATCACTTGTTTCTACTATTTTTGATAAGTCTTTATTCGTCATAATATTTTCAGGTACATAACTTCCTGTACTTATTATCTTCGCATTAAACATATCTTCATTCCTTTAAACTATTTTTTTAAATTATAATTTGTTTTAAAATATTTATTTAATTTTTTTAACGCATCTGCTAAAACTACTTCTTCCTCTTCTGTTAAACCTTCAATAGTATGTTTGATCATATCTAAATGAAACTTTTCATGTATCCTATATGCTAGTTTACCCTTTTTAGTCAATTTAATTTTAACAACTCTTCTATCTTTATCGTCTCTTTCTCTAGAAACATATTCTTTTCTTACAAGATTGTTTATAGCTGTAGTTAATGTACCCACAGTTATATCTAAATCTTTTGCTACTACCGTCATTGTTCTTGGTTCGTACATCCCTACAGCTTCTATTGTATGCATCTCAGTTATTGATATATCATTGAGAGGTTCTTCTTTGATAGCTCTTTCTTCTATCACCAATATATCATTAAATATTTCAATTAATAGTTCATTTAAAACTGAATTTATAGATTTTCCCATATTAACACTCTTTTCGATTAATTATTTATTTTGTCAATCAAATATTTTGATAATCAAAGTATATATTAATATCTTATTACTGTCAACCTATAACTCATTTTTTTATTACATTACTATGTTTTAAATATTTATTAACCTTTACGTTATTCAATGAACTGTACACTGTCAACCGTGAACTAAAACACACGAAACTAAATAAAGATAAATAATTTTTGTATCAAGTGTTCTTTGTCTTAATTGAGTAAAGATATTTCTTCTGTTATAATAAATTACAAACTACTATTTGAAAGGAAAATGTATGAATACTTTTGTTTTTAAAAATAAAACTAATAGTTATACTTATTTAAGTAATATTTTTATAGATAAATATATGTCAGATGCACCCGGTGAATATGTTAAAGTATATTTACTTGCATTAAGACATTGTACCTCAGGTGAACTTGGCATTAGTTCTCTTGAAATGGCAAATATACTTAATTTATTAGAATCAGATATAATGAAAGCTTGGACTTACTGGAACCAAAAAAACATCATTTCATTTACTGCAAAAGATTCCTACGGTAACTATACTTTAGAATTCAAAGAACTTTATGGCGTAGAATCTACTTCTAACTCAAATATCTTACATGAATTAAATGAAAATTCTACCCAAGATATGTTTAAAGAAATAGAGCAGATGCTCGGTAGAACTCTTTCAAACAAAGAATTATCTATGTATTTAAGTTGGAAAAGTGACTATTCTTTTTCTCCCGAAATGATTCTAGTTTTAATAGAATATTGCTTATCAAAAGGCAAGAATGATTATAGATATTTTGAAAAAGTTGCAATTTCATGGCATGATGCTAAAATATCTACTGTAGCCGAAGTTCAATCTTTCATTAAAAAAACCGAGGACAAATGGATAAATATCAGAAAAGTTTTGAAATATCTAGGAATGAATAGTAATGAAGTAATGAAACCTCAAGAAAAAATGATAGATAAATGGCTAACGGTTTATAATTTTTCTTTAGAAATTATCTATAGAGCATGTGATATTTGCTTCGAACGGTTAAATAAATCTGAATTTAAGTATATTGACGCTATCTTAACTAGTTGGTATAAGGAAAATATTAAGACAATTGAAGACGTAGAAATTCGAGATAGAAAAAGAGCAAAAAACAAGGCATCACAGAGCTACATTAAAAATAATTATAATAATAATGACCCTTTCATTAATAGAGAACAAAAGCAATATGATTTAGATAAAATTGAGAAAACCTTATTAGGATGGGATGAAAATGATTAAAGGATATCAAACTGAAATATTAGAAATCTATGAAAAAACAAGATCTGAAAATGAACACGAACATAAAAGAAGAAAAGAGGAAATAGAAAAAAAGTTACCCTCTGTAATGAATTTAGAAAGAGAAATAAACAGATTATGTATAAGGCTAGCTTTAAATAATTTAAAGACAGAAAAAGAAAACAGCACTTCATTAGATTTAATTAAAGAAAAGATCACTGACCTTAAGATGAGAAAATTTGAATTGCTCGTATCAAATAATTATGATAGTGACTATTTAAAACCTATTTTCACTTGTGAAAAATGCAAAGATACTGGTTTTATTGGACCAACTAGATGTTCTTGTTACAATAAAAAATTAGTCCATGTTTATTATAAAAACTCAGAATTAGAAAAAATTCTTAGCAAAGAGAATTTTGATAACTTTAAATATTCTTATTTCTCTAATTCTACAAATGATAAGTTTCGTATTAGCCCTCAAAAAAACATAAAAGAAGTTTCTGAAAAAGCTATGTATTACGTAGAAAGTTTTGATTCAACTAGCGAAAATTTACTTTTCTATGGAACACCAGGAACCGGTAAAACCTTTTTAAGTAACTGTATTGCAAAAGAATTACTTAGTAATGGACACTTTGTCCTTTATAAAACAGCACAAAACTTATTTGAAAATTTAAAAGAAATTAGATTATCTAATAATAAAAAACTTGAAGACCTTATAATTAATTGTGATTTATTAATAATAGATGATCTTGGGACTGAACATATAAATAATTTTACTAGAACAGACTTATTTAATTTAATAAATAAAAAACTTCTACTAAAGAAAAAAATGTTAATATCCACTAATTACTCATTAAATGATTTAAGTTCTTATTATTCTGATAGAATTATTTCTAGACTACTAGGTGATTTCACTATTTTTAGATTTTATGGAGATGATCTAAGAATTAAATTAAATATGGATAAACAAAAAAAATAGAGACTGCCAAAAGCAGTCTCTATTTAAAATAATATCAAAATTATTGGTGCTGATACTAGGAATTGAACCCAGAACCTACTGATTACAAGTCAGTTGCTCTACCAATTGAGCTATATCAGCA
>NZ_JBTVVN010000030.1:0-47415 GCF_054819755.1 Clostridium sp. DL1XJH146 | reverse complement strand
CGAAAGTAAAGTAACAAAACTTGAGGAAGGGCAAGAAAGGCTCGAAAGTAAAGTAACAAAACTTGAGGAAGGGCAAGAAAGGCTCGAAAGTAAAGTAACAAAACTTGAGGAAGGGCAAGTAAGACTCGAAGGAAAAGTTACTAAACTTGAAGAAGGACAAGAAAGACTCGAAGATAAAGTTACCAAACTTGAGCAAGGACAAACTCGTCTTGAAAAAAGACAAATTACTATGGAGAAAAAATTAGATTCTATATATGACCATACAGTGAAAATTACTGAAGATATTACAGCAATTAATACTAAAATAGATGAAGTTGTCACAGATGTTGATTTTATGAAACATAGAGAGTACGAAACAGAAAAAGATTTGTATGAGTTAAAAAAAGATTTTAAGATTATTAAGAAACAAGCAAATGCTTAAAATAGGATATGAACAAAAAATGGAGCATACGGCGAAGCTGTAGACTCCATTTTTATTTTTATTATTTATAAATAAAGATTTTCTGACCAAAGGGAAGAAAATCAACCTCAATTGTGCATTGTGCATTGTGAATTGTGCATTGAATTTATATTATTTTCTCCCTACTAAGTATAAATTCTTTAGCTTTAAATTCATGACTATCATCTAATTTTGGTAGAATAAAGTCACCATATTTTTCCTTTAAAGCAGTATGGATAAGTCTATCGGCTAATTCTGGGTTTTTTGATAATAGAGATCCATGAAAGTAGGTACAATAAGTGTTTTTGTAGATACATCCTTCGTAGCCATCTTCTCCATTATTTCCGTAACCAGCAAGAACTTTTCCTAGTGGGTTAAGGTCTCCGATAAAGGTTCGTCCAGAATGATTTTCAAAGCCTACATAGGTTTCGTTGTATTCTTTATTATATATTACAGTATTTCCGATAAATCTTTTATCACCACTCTTAGTATAAATATCGAGTATTTCTATTCCTCTAATTTTCTCACCATCTGGAGTTTCGTAGTATTGACCTAATAATTGATATCCTCCACATACAGATAAAAATACTTTACCGTTTTCTATGTACTTTTTTATATCTTTTGCTTTACATTCCTTTAAATCTTTAGATACGATAGTTTGCTCGTAATCTTGCCCTCCTCCGAAGAAAGTAATATCATATTTATTTTCTTCAAACTTATCATTTAGAGATAAATTAATAATATTTGTCTTTATACCCCTTTTTTCAGCTCTATATTTTAAAATCAAAATATTACCTACATCGCCATAGACATTTAGTAAATCAGGATATAGATGACATATGTTTAGTTCCATAATTTTGAAGACCTCCTAAATTAAAAGATTAATGCACAATGCACGTTTGAAAATAAATGCACAATGCACAATGCACGTTTGAAAATAAATGCACAATGCACAATGCACAATGCACAATTAAGGATGAAATTTTTTAGCGAAGCTAAAAAATTTCTTTATTTAATAAAACCAAAACCAAAACCATTAAATCATTAAATCATCAAATCAATAAATCAATAAATCAATAAATCATCAAATCAATAAATCAATAAATCAATAAATCAATAAATCATTAAATCGATAAAACAATAAATCAAAAAAACAATAAAACAGTAAATCAATCAAAGATGTTTAGTTAATATTTATTTGTTTTTAACTTGAATATTTAAAGTTTTAAGTTCACAATGCAAATTTTACAATTTAATAAAGCAACTTAATTCTCGTGAGAATCTTTAATAAATTAAAGATTTTCTGACCAAAGGGAAGAAAATCATCCATAATTGTGCATTGTAAATTGTGCATTGTGCATTAATAATACTATCATCACTTACAGCTCAAACAATAATTTTATATAAAACTCAAAAGGTGGTGATTACCATAGTTTTTTAAGATATCCCTTGTTATTAAGAAATTTTCTAAAACTTGTCATGGCAGTATAAGTTGCAAGCATATAGATGTTTTCGTTCTTATTTGATTCTATAGAATTAAGTAGTTTATCGTAAGAATTACAGAGTCTAAACATGTTTTCGTTTAGGCCAGCTACTTTTAATCTAATGCTCATATCATATAGTCTTATACCAGATATAAGTACGTCATCTATTTCGGATTTATCTAATGTCTCAAAATTTACATCCCAAATCCAAGAAACATCTTTCCCGTCTGCATAATTATCATTTAAAAGTACTGCTAGGCTTTTTGTGCATTCATCTAGATTAACAGAATTAATGGCTTCATCAAAGCCAGCAGGATTTTTTACAAGGATTATTTTTAAATTTTTACCCTTTATATTTATGGATTCTTGTCTTCCAAAGGAACTTTTAAGATTGCTAAAAGAAACATCTATTATTTCGTCATCAATACCTAGAAGTTTTACAGTACTGTATGCACTTAATGCGTTGTATATATTATAAGAGCCAGGTTGGTTTATATAAAAATCCTTATTACAAATTTTCACATGGGAACCCTTTGGATTTAAATATTGTATTTTATCAACAAAGAAATTTAATTTTGGTCTACTATATCCACAATTAGGACAAGTGTAATTACCTAAGTGATTGTAAGTTGTGAATTCATAATCGTAAGGTGTTTTGCATTTAATACAATACTTAGCATCAACATTGTTGTTAGTTTCTTTAGTATCGAGTTTGCATTTAAATCCATAAAAAACTTTTTCATTGGATACATTCATATCACCAAAAAAAGATTCATCTCCATTTAAAACCAAGATAGAGTCAGGTGTTTTTTTTATTCCTTCTTCAATTTTTTTAAGCGTTGTATAAACTTCACCATAACGATCCATTTGATCTCTGAAAAGATTAGTAATAGTTATTATTTCAGGTTTTATATATTCAGTAACTAGCTTTAAATTTGCTTCATCAACTTCGATAATAGCGGTTTTACTACTTTTGCTAAAAGAAAAATTCTTAACAAAACAAGAAACAATGCCAGTAAGCATATTTGCTCCAGTGCTGTTTGTTATTACTTTATCATTGTTATTCTTTAAAATATTATAAATCATACTTGTAGTAGTAGTTTTACCGTTTGTACCAGTAATCATAATAACTTTATAATTTTCAGATAATTTATTTAAAATATTTTTATCAAGTTTTAAAGCAATTTTTCCTGGGAAATTAGTTCCACCATTAAAAAATAAATTTGATAAAAATAAGACTGCTTTAGAAAAGAATAATGCAAATAAAAATCTCAATATAAACCCTCCTCAAATAATAAAAAAGTGTACTTTAAAACTTAAATACATTAAAAAATAAATGATAATAAAGTATTGTTATTATCATGGCTTTTATATATACAATGTGTAGTTTAAAATGTTTTTGAAAGATTTTTATAGATTCAAACAATATGTTAAGTAATAATGTTAAGTAATAATGTAAAGTATCTTTGAATAAACTCCTATTAATATAAGTATTTCCCATTAGGCGCAGATTATTACTGATATTATGAAAATATTATATAAAAATTGTAACACTTAATGAGTTACATGGGAATAATTAACAGTTAGACAGAAAAATACAATTATTTATGAATAATTACATTTGCATTCAAAAGTAAATATTTAACAACATAAAGTGATAGCGATTTAAAAAATATTATGAATTTTTAAATAATCTTTTGACTATTAAAAATTTGTTAATAGAATTTTTCTTAAAAATTTGGTAATATTAAAGAAGAGCCTATTATAAAGGAGAGAATTTATGGAAAAGTTTAATGAGATTTTGGACAAGTTAAAGGCATTTATGCAGAAGATAGATAAAAAAATATTAATTGGCGTTATAGCAACGTTAGTTGCAATTATTACTATTTACATAGTTTATGCAAAGGTAATTAAGGTAAATATGTACGAGAAAAACTTAGATAGAATAGAAGAAGGTGCTTTACTAATTGAAGAAGGGGATAAGTATCTTTATCAAGGAGACTATGATAAGGCTATAGAGATTTATGATTCAATAGATGTTGAAAAAGTTGAAGATGAAAAGAAAACAGAATCTCTTACAGACATAAGTTTATCAAAAGCATATTACTTAAAAGGTGATAATGAAAATAGTCAAAAATATTATGAAATGACAGAAGAACTAGCTTGTCAAGATGATCAAGTTTTAAACTCTCTAGCTTCATTTAAATTGGCAATTGGAGATATTGAAGGAGCTTTGGCTAAAGGAGAAGAGTATTTAGAAATAAATAATCAAAATAAAGAATTAATAAAGACTCTTATTGCAGCTAATCTATATAATGAAGATATAACAAAGGCAGAGGAATTGTTGGGCTCTTATCCATTAGATACAACATCAGCAACAGATTTAGCACAGTTTGCTTTGATTAATTTTGTGATGAATAAAGATGAGGATGGATATAAGTATCTATATGATGCGTGGAATATTGATAAAGATGAGATAAAAATATATGACGCATTAGTTCAATTGGCTTTATTTCATGAAAAAGATGTAATAGATACATTAAATAAAAAGATAGAAGAAAATCCTGACGAGATTGCATATAAAATGTGGTTAGCTAAGATATATTCTGGTAGTATAAATAATTCATCTAAAGCAATTGACTTAGTAAATGAGATAAAGGACCAAAACACTGGTAATTTTATATTGAAATCTATAGAAGCTACAGCTTTAAATAATTTAGGAGAGAAAGAGCAAGGGAGCAGTATAATTGAAGAACTAGTTACTGAAAAAGATAATTATATAGTGAATCATATAGCAGCGTGGTACTATTATTCAAATAATGATTTCGAAAAGGCTTTAGAGTATTGCGAAAAGTCAATAGAAGAAAACAAGGATTATTCAGACAACTATGCATATTTAATGCCAGAAATTTTGATAGCACAAGAAAACACTGTTGCAATAGATGCTAATTTCTTAATAGCTAAAATGAAAGAACCTTATAACTATTTTATTTTAGACAGAATAGCAAGCTACTATATAATGATAGATGGTGGATTAGAAGTTGCTGAAAAATATTATTTAGATGCAAATAAAATGAATCCAGAAGAAGCGGAAATATTGTATAGCTTAGCAATATTAGACGCTAATAATGGAGAACAAGATAAAGCAATTGAGCTATTGAAAGAAGCTATTACTCTTGACGAAAATAATGGTAATTATCACAGAATGTTAGGGTCACTATACCTTTTAGCTGGTATGAATGATGAAGGTATTGAATCTCTTAGAACAGCCTATAAATTAGATGAAGAGGATATACTTACACTTAATAATGCTGCATGTTATTATATTACATTTACAGACGATATATATAGAGGGTATTATAATCTAATGAAAGCTTATGATGGATTAAATGATGATGTTGATGAATATTATAGGCAAGTAATAACTGAAAACTATGAGAAAGCAAAAGGAGTAATAGATCAAATTGAGAATGGAGCTGCTAATACTAAAGTGGAAGTTCCCGACTTTGTACTTCTTTTTTAGAATAATAATGAGCAATGAGCAATGAGCAATGAGCAATGAGCAATGAGCAATTTGCAATTTGCAATTAAGGAAGATTTTACGTAGCAAAATCTTTGAATTTAATTATAATAACAAGAACCGTTAGCATTTATGTTAGCGGTTCTTTATAATTAGTCTATCTATTAAGGATAGTTGATTTATAAGGTGTTGTTTCAGTGATAACATTTTATTTGTGATGGTGTGGAGTGTGAAGTGGCAGTTGAGTTCTTCATTTTCTATTTTTCTTAATTTTTGGTTTTGAATTTGGTTTTATATTTTGAACTTAATTATGCATTGTGCATTGAGTTTTTGTTACTCTTTAGTAATTAATAAAGATTGATATATTGATAAAATTATTATAAAGCTCTGTATCTAATAATCATCCTTAGTTGTGCACTGCACATTTCAACATTCACATTAGTATTAAAGTAAAAAACTTTATCCTGTAAATAATAGTATGAATATCAATAATACTCTAAAACAAAGATTAAAAAATAAAATAAAATAAAAAAGGAAGTGGTGATAGTACTATGGATAGATTTATTTCAAAACTTTGTATAGTAATCGGAATTATAAGTTTAGTATATTATATTGCAATCAATTGGATGAGTTTTGCTAAGATTTGGCTTGTACTAGGTATAGTATTGATTGCTATTGGTATTTTAAGAATTTTTGGTGTTGAGCTAATAATATTTCAAAATAGAAACATAAAAATTTTATTTACAACAGTCGTTACAATTGTTTTGGCTTCTTTTTTGATATTTGAAGGGATAATAATCCATGAAGGGCGTCAAAAGGAAATGAGTGAAAGTGATTATGTCATAGTTTTAGGGGCAGGATTACGAGGTAATATTATACTAGCATCTTTGCAATATAGGTTAGAAAAATGTGTGGAATATGTAGAGGAATATCCAAATACTACTATTATTGTATCTGGTGGACAAGGACCAGATGAACTTGTTTCAGAAGCGGCTGCCATGAAAGAATTTTTAGTTAACAATGGAGTTGATGAAGAAAAAATTATAATGGAAGATAAATCTACAAGTACTATGGAGAATCTACAGTTTTCAAAGGAAAAAATTATTGAGGATGGGGGAAGCACAGACTCTACTATTTCATTAATAACAAATGGTTTCCATATGTATAGAGCTAAATTTCTTGCTAAAAGAGTTGGACTAGAGGTTAGCTCCATGCCTGCAAAATCATATCTTCCTGCTGTTCCTAATTTTTATGTCAGAGAATACTTTGCTTTTGTTAAATCTTTTATATTTGATAAATAGTTTTAGAGCAATGCACAATGCACAATGCACAATTGATGATGATTTTCTTCCTGTGGAAGAAAATCGTTGATTAAATTTAGAATTGTGCATTTTCTAATGAGAGAGGTGGATTATGTAGAATGAAAAAAATTATTCCAATTGTATTTTTATTAAGTATAATAGCTATATCGGCTTTCTTTTTATTTTTTAATAATTCTAGCAAATGGGTAAAGTATAAAATTGATAAAAAACTGCCAGATATAACTTTAGAAGAAAAGATAGAAGTCCCTAAAATATCAATTAATTCCGATGAAGATGGAGATGGCATTAATGATATGGAGGATATTCTGCAAGGGGCTAGAATAGATGCAGAAAATAAGCCAAAATATAAAAGTGCATATTATAATGGGGGATATCCACCAGATAATGAAGGGGTTTGTACTGATGTTATATGGAGAGCTTTTGAAAATGCAGGATATAATTTAAAAGACCTAGTAGACGAGGATATAGCAAATTTTACAGATGATTATCCAAGAGTAGAAGGAAATCCAGACCCAAATATAGATTTTAGAAGAGTAAAGAATCTTATCCCCTTTTTTGAAAAATACGCAGAATCATTAACAACGGAAATAATTCCTGGAGATATTGATAATTTAAAAGAATGGCAGGGTGGAGATATTGTGATTTTCACAAATCCATATGACCACATAGCTATAGTATCAGACAAAAGAACTAAAGATGGCGTGCCATACATAATTCATAATGCAGGCCCATATACAAAAGAAGAAGATGCACTAATTTCATGGGATGAGTATATTTCGGACATAAGTTATCACTTTAGATGGAGCTCTTTTTAAAAGAATAATTTGCAATGTGCAATTTGCAATGTGCAATTTGCAATTTGCAATTAAAAGATTAAAAGATTAAAAGATTAAAAGATTAAAAGATTAGAACTTAATAACTAGTAATTGTTCAATAAATTTTGATATGGTAATAAGGGAGCTTAACTTAGTGTTGAGCTCCTTTTGAAACTGATTTTATCTTTTGAACTTGATTGTGCATTGTGCATTGTGCATTGTGCATTGCTCTTACTGCACCGAATAGCTCTTTTGCTTAAAGTTACCAAGTATATCATTAACGGGAGATACTGTTACAAAGGCTGTTTCATCTATAGAGCTTACTATTTTTCTAAGGGGCATTAATTGGTGTTTTTGAACTACTACATAGATAAATTTTTTAGTTGAATGTGTATAGCAGCCTTCAGCATTTAGTAAAGTTACTCCTCTACCTAATTTTATTTGTATAGCATGAACTAAGTCATCAGCTTTATTGCTTATTATTATACATTGTCTTGAGGAGGCCATTCCTTCTTGAATTGCATCTATAGTTTTTGTTCTTATAAAACTCATAATTACGGCATATAAAACGGAATCTATTCCCATAGTAAAGGCAACTAAAATATAAACAATTATATCTTGAGTTAAAAGTATTTTTGTAAGGTCTAGGTTACGGGCTTTGTTTTTTATCATTTTTGCTGAAATATCTAGGCCACCAGTACTTGCACCTGACATAAAAAGTAAGGACATAGCTATTCCGGAAATTACACCAGCAAAGATTGTTGCAATTATTTTTTCATCAGTAGCAGGAAAGTACATAAATTTATTAGATAAATCTATTAATATTGAAGATAAAATAACAAAGATTGAACTTTTTAGTATGAATTTTTTTCCTATTAATTTATATCCAAAGATGAATAAAGGAATATTTAGAATAATTAAAAGTGATCCTACTGGAAAATTGAATAAATGATTTAAGGTTAGAGCTATACCTGCTAGTCCACCTGTGCCTACATTATTTGGAATTAAAAGAGCTGACATATAAAAAGAGTAAAGTAAACAGCCTACTAAAAACATTCCAATATTTTTTAATATATCTAATTTATTTGATTTCTTATCCATTTGAATCTCCTCAGATTGTATTTTTTTATTTCGGGAATATATTAGCATGTTTTTTTCTATTGAGCATTGTTTGAAAATCTCTGTAATTTGCTGATTTCTTAATGTATCTAAGATGTAGCGAGGTTAGTAATCAAATGGACAAGTATAGTCTAGAATCCTCTTTGTTTATATAATGTTGAAATATCGAAAGAAAGTACTTGCAAAATAAATATATTATTAAATGTTTAAAAATATATTTATATAAAATGGCCATGTTTTTATTGAAAAGTAGCATAAAAACGCTAAAAATGAATGGTAAACTTGCAAAAATAATTATCCGATGATTTTTAGCTTGCGAAATATTTCAGAAAAAAATAGAAAAAATACATTAATAATAAAAAATATTAAAATTAGCATCTTTTTTATTAAAAAAGTTGATGGTAATATTATAGAGAATATTCTAATTAAATTAAAATTTATATAAATAATAAAAAGTACATATATACCTAAATATTGAATATTATAGAGTGGATAATGAATAAATTGTGAATATAGTATCAATCTCTACATTAAATTGTCAGAAAAATCTTTTTATTGTGTAAACATGCAAAAATCTATGGAAATGTGATATTATAATACGTGAGGATTTATATACTATAATATTTTTTAATTATTTAAAAAAATATTCATAGAAAAAATTAAAGATAATTATGAATATATTGTTTAAATCTTAAAATTTTGTGGTATTATTAATTTGGAATGATGATGGTGAATAAATTATGAAATTTGTTAATTTATCCCTTGAATCAAACAAATTTCCTTTGAACTTTTTATTTTACTTAGATAAGATAAAAGTGTGCAATTAATAATTATTAATTTATTTTACCTTGTTTATGCCAACCAAAAGGCAATTCAAAAATAGATAGGAGGAGCTATATGGAACTGTTAACATTTAAAAAAGGCATTCATCCTCCTCACGGCAAACATTTTACAGAAAGTAAGCCGATTGAGGATGTTGAACCTAAGGATATTTTGACATATCCGATGTCACAACATATTGGTGCACCTGCAGAACCACTTGTTAAAAAAGGTGACAAGGTTCTTGTAGGTCAAAAGATTGGACAAGCAAAGGGTTTTATTTCTGCAAACATCCATTGTAGTGTTTCAGGAACAGTAAAAAAATTAGAGAAGGTTAAACTACCTTCAGGTGGGACTTCGCTAGCAGTGATAGTGGAAAACGATTACCAGTATGAAACTGTTGAGTTTCCAAAACACAAAGCTTATACAGAAATGACTAAAGAAGAAATAGTTGAAATTGTAAAAGAAGCTGGTGTTGTAGGAGTTGGTGGAGCATGTTTCCCAACTAATGTTAAGTTATCACCACCACCGGACAAGAAGATTGATTCTATTCTATTAAACGCAGCAGAATGTGAGCCATATCTAACTTGTGACCACAGACTTATGCTAGAAGAGCCTGAGAAAATAATCGAAGGTTTGAAAATTATTCTTCATATGTATCCTGAAGCAATGGGATATATAGGAGTAGAAAACAACAAGATGGACGCAATACAAGTTTTAAAAGAAAAAGTTAAAGATATTCCAAATATCGAAGTTAAAGTATTAAAAACTAAGTACCCTCAAGGTGCTGAAAAGCAATTAATCTATTCAATCACTAAAAGAGAAGTTCCAACAGGTAAATTACCTGCTGATGCTGGTTGTATAGTACAAAATGTACACACGGCTTTAGATGTTTATAGAGCAGTAGTTGAAGGTATTCCAGCTATATTCAATATTGTTACAGTAACTGGAGAGGCAGTTAAAAACCCTAAAAACATGAGAATTAGAATGGGTATGTCTTTTAGAGAATTAGTAGAAGAATGTGAAGGCTTTAGTGAAGAGCCAGCAAAAGTAATTTCAGGTGGACCTATGATGGGTATGACTATACCATCTTTAGATGTTCCAGCTGTAGCAGGGGCTTCAGGTATTCTAGCGCTTACAGAAAAACAAGCAGTACTTCCAGAAGAATTAGGATGTATTAGATGTGGTAAATGCGTTGATGCATGTCCTATGAATTTAATTCCATCAAAACTTGATTCATTATCAAGAAGAAATGAACTTGGTAGTTTTGAAGCTAATAATGGACTTGCTTGTATAGAATGTGGGTCTTGTTCTTTTGTATGTCCTGCAAAGAGACATATAATACAATCTATAAGAACTACAAAAAGAGCAGTAATAGCAGAAAAAAGAAAGAAAAAATAATAAGGAGTGAAATAAATGGCTGATAAGATGTTTGCCGTATCTTCATCTCCTCATATTAGATCAAACGACTCAGTACAAACTATTATGAGAGATGTTGTAATAGCATTATTGCCAGCAGCTATAGCTGGTGTATACTTCTTCAAAATTCAAGCATTAGTTTTAATGCTTACCGCTGTAATCTCTTGTGTTTTATTTGAATATTTATGGCAAAAGATTACTAAAAAACCTGTAAGAATATTTGATTTAAGTGCAGTAGTAACTGGTTTACTTATTGCTATGAACGTACCACCATCTCTTCCGGTATATATGGTTGTTATTGGATCATTTTTTGCAATAGTTATTGTAAAAGCGTTATTTGGAGGTCTTGGACAAAATGTTGTTAACCCAGCTCTAGCAGCGCGTGCTTTCTTGGTTTCATCATTCCCAGGTGATATGACGACTTGGACATTAGATGGAATAGCAGGGGCAACACCACTTGGAATATTAAAAGAAGGTGGAGCAGAACTACCAAGTATTATGACAGGCTTCATAGGAAATGTTGGTGGATGTATAGGAGAAACTTCAGCACTTGCATTACTAATTGGATTTGCTTACTTGCTTTATAGAAGAGTTATTTCTTGGCATATTCCTGTATTTTATATCGGTACTGTACTTGTTTTAACTACAGTTATTGGTAGAGATGGATTTATGACTGGAAATGGATTATATGAAATAGTTTTTGGTGGACTTATGATAGGAGCTATATTTATGGCAACTGACTATACAACTTCTCCAATGACTAAAAATGGTAAGATACTTTACGCTGTTATGTGTGGTCTTTTAACAACTGTTATTAGATTATTTGGAGGATTTCCAGAAGGTGTATCTTATTCAATATTAATAATGAACTTATTTGTACCTATAATTGATAGATATATAACTCCTAGAGTATTTGGGGAGGTGAAGTAGTTGGAAAAACAAGATAGTATTTTAAGATTAGGATTGATACTTTTTATAGTAACTGCAGTAGCAGGGACTGTTTTAGGCGGTGTTCACAAAATAACTGCCGAGCCAATTGCTATTCAAGCTATAAAAACTAATAATGAAGCAATGCAAGAAGTACTTCCTTCAGCAGAAGAATTTTCACTTTTAGATATAGAAATTCCTGAAGATAGTATGATACAAGAAGTAAATGAAGGACAAGCTGCTGGAGAAATAGCTGGATATAGTATTAAAGTAATAACCGCTGGTTATGGTGGGGATGTTACTTTGATAGTTGGTATATCAGCAGAGGGAACTATACAAGGTATGAAAATATTAGAGCATTCTGAAACTCCAGGTCTAGGAGCTAATGCTGAAAAAGATGAATTTAGAGTTCAATACAATGATAAATCTGTAGAAGAAGAACTTACTGTTGTTAAAACAGAACCAGTAAATGACAATGAAATACAGGCTTTAACTGGAGCTACAATTACTTCGAAAGCAGTAACAACCGGTGTAAATGCTGCAATTGAATTTTATAATTCTGAATTGAAGGGAGGAAAATAGCATGAAGGAAGCTTTGTCAAGATTAAAAAATGGAATTTTTTCTGAAAATGCTATATTTGTGCAAGCTCTTGGAATGTGCCCTACACTTGCGGTAACATCAAGTGCTGAGAATGGTTTCGGTATGGGTATGGCAACAACAGTTGTATTAATTGGATCGAACATATTTGTATCATTAGTTAGAAAACTAATACCAGATAAAATTCGTATACCTGCATTTATCGTAATAATAGCTAGTTTTGTTACTGTATTACAACTTTTCATGCAAGCATACTTAATTGATTTATACAAATCATTAGGAATATTTATTCCTCTTATAGTTGTTAACTGTGTAATCTTAGGAAGAGCAGAATCTTTTGCTTCAAAAAATGGTCCTATAGCATCTTTGTTTGATGGTTTAGGAGTAGGTCTTGGATTTACATTAGCTTTAACAGTAATAGGTGTTGTAAGAGAAATTTTAGGAGCAGGAACATTCTTCAATATGCAAGTAATGCCTGCATCTTATAAGCCAATATTAATATTTGTACTTGCACCTGGTGCTTTTATAACACTAGGATTAATGCTTGCAGGTTTAAATGTTTATAATGCTAAAAAGAAAAAAGCAAACTAATAATACGAGAAAGAAGGTAGAAGATAAATGAATATATTCGCATTGGTTATATCTGCTTTGCTCGTAAATAACGTTGTGTTATCAAAGTTCTTAGGCATCTGTGGTTTCTTAGGAGTTTCTAAGAAAATTGATACAGCTGCAGGTATGGGAGCTGCTGTTACATTCGTTATGGGCTTAGCATCCTTTATATCATATTTTGTATATCAATTTTTATTAGTTCCACTTGGTATTGAATACTTATACACAATAGCATTTATTCTTGTTATTGCAGCTTTAGTACAATTCGTAGAAATGGCTTTAAAGAAATTAAGCCCGGATTTACACAAAGCATTAGGTATTTATTTACCACTTATTACAACAAACTGCGCTATTTTAGGTGCTGTTATTATCAATATGCAATCAGAATTTAATTTAATATACTCTTTAATCTACGGTATTGCTACAGGTTTAGGATTTTTATTAGCAATTGTTTTACTTGCTGGTTTAAGAGAAAGAATGGAAGAAAATACAGATATGCCAGAAGCAGTTAAGGGATTACCTATTTCATTAATCACAGCAGGATTAATGGCTATTGCATTCCTTGGCTTCTCAGGTATTGTTTAAGGAGGATTTAAATTGAGCGAGATACTATTACCGGTTCTTTGTTTAGGTGGACTTGGACTTTTGTTTGGTCTAGTTTTGGGGTTTTCTTCAAAAAAGTTTGCTGTAGAAGTTGATCCTCTAGTACCTTTAGTTAGGGAATGTTTACCTGGAGCTAACTGTGGTGGATGTGGATTTGCTGGATGTGATGCATTTGCTGAAGCTGTTGCAAATGGAGCAGCACCAGCTAATGGATGTCCTATTGGTGGTGCGGAATGTGCTGAAAAAGTAGCAGCAGTTATGGGTGTTGAAGTATCAGCAGAAGAGCCAAAGGTTGCTTTTGTAAGATGTAAGGGAAGTAAATCTAAGGCTAAAGATAAAGCTGATTATTACGGAGTTGAAGATTGTTCACAAGCTATGGTTGTGCCAGGTGGAGGAAATAAAGCTTGCGAATATGGATGTCTTGGTTTCGGTTCATGTGTTAAAGCTTGTAAGTTTGATGCAATTGATGTTATTGATGGAGTTGCAGTAGTAAATGAAGATAATTGTGTAGCTTGTGGTGCTTGTGTAACTGCATGTCCTAAGAATTTAATCGATTTATTACCAAAGAAACAATTAGTGAGAGTTTCTTGTACTTCTCAAAACAAAGGTGCAGAAGTTAAAAAAGCTTGTGAAGTTGGATGTATCGGATGTACATTATGCGTTAAAGCATGTCCTTTTGATTCAATTGAAATGAAAGGTAACTTACCAGTTATCAACGATGAAACTTGCAAAAACTGTGGATTATGTGAGAAAAAATGTCCAACAGGTGCAATTATTAATTTAAGAAAGCCAAAAGCTAAAAAAGCTGCACCAGCTAAGAAGGCTGAAACTGCAGTATCTGAAGAAAAAACTGAAGCTTAATTTAAAGACTATGCCCTTTAAGGGGATAGTCTTTTTAAATTTGCAATTAGCAATTATCAATTTGCAATTAAGGAGGATTTTGTTCCTTACGTCACAAAATCTTTGAATTAAGCATTCGTTTTAGCGTTGCTAAAACATTATTTTTTCAGTGAGAGTCAATTTTATATTGGTATGTTAGTTATATGTATTTTAATTATTATGTTTAATAAAATAAAAGATTCTCGGCGCAAGCAGAGAATCATCATCAATTGCTAATTGCTAATTGCTAATTGCTAATTGCTAATTGTTAATTATGTTTTGAAAGTAGTTCACGAATTGTTCAGCAGTCCTTCCAGATCTTCCATTCTGTTTAAGTTCCCAAGTGATAGCTTCTTTTTCGAGTGTTTCTTTATCTATATTTAATGCTCTTTTAGTAGCTATTTCGTGAACTATTTCAAGGTATTCTTTTTGATTTGGAGGAAGGAAAGTAAGTGTTATTCCAAATCTATCTTTTAGTGAAAGTTTTTCATTTATAGTGTCTGAAGTATGGATTTCAGGATCTATAGTATCATTATCACTCATTTTTTCCTTTACTAAATGCCTTCTGTTTGAAGTAGCATAGAAGATAATATTATCAGGTTTTGCGTAAAGGCCACCTTCTAATATTGATTTTAATTGTTTGTATTCTATTTCAGTTTCTTCGAAGGATAAATCATCTATATATATAATGAATTTCTTGCCTCTGTTTTTCACGCTGTCGATTACTTTATTAAGGCTTAAAAGTTGGCTTTTTTCGATTTCAATGATGGAGAGGGCGTCTTTATAATATTCATTTACAAGAGCTTTTACAAGAGAGGATTTACCTGTACCACGTGCACCTTCTAAAAGTAAATTATTTGTTTTTTTACCCTCAATAAATGAAATAGTATTATTAACTAGTGAATTTTTTTGACTTTCATAACCAACAATATCTTTTAGGTATATTTTATGATAATTATCAATAGGGGAAAGTCCTTTTTCGTTATCCCAACCAAAAGCTATTGAATTTGATAAAATTCCACTTCCACATTTATGATAAAAATAAATTGTTGAGGTTTGGAATTGAGATGAATTTTTAGCTTTATATATAGATTCTTTTTTGTTTTTAAATATTATATTTTTTTCTATATACGATGAATGTTTATATTTGAATATGTAATCACAATTGCAATCTAAATATAAGTATAAGCTGTTTAAATCTAATTTAGTTAATTTAAATAGTAAAGATAGATCTTTCTTACCTATATCGAAAATTGAAGTTCCAAATTCATGATTTGAATTCTCACAGCTTAAAGAAAAAGTATTTTCATCTTCTAAAATAAGGTCAATTATATATTTTTTAAATATATTACCATCATGACTCTTATTTTCGGCATTGGTTATAAGTAAATAATTTATTTCATTTATATTATTTATAACTTTTGATTTGAATTCGTTTTTATCAATATTTTCAATGATTTCTTTTAAAGCAATGATAAGTTTGTCAGATAAAATATTTCTATAAACTATTAGACTATCTAAATTATTTAGAACTTCTAGATAGAGTTCTTTTTTACTGAACTTTGACATTTTATACCTCCTATAATACAAATTATTCCGTAATTATATCATACATAGAGCCGGAAATACAGTATAGTTACAGTGAAAAGTTTATAGTCAACAGTTTAAATTAAAAGTAAAAAGTAAAAAGTATTAATAACAAATTTAAAAACATAAATTTGATTATCTATAAAGAAAAGAGTCGCCAGGATTTATAACATATTACGAAATAATGAGACTTAAAATTGATAATTTAACAAAATATATAGTATAATTAATTGAGTTTAATAAAAAAACAAATTGTAGTATTTTCAACACAAGAGAAATTACAATGATTGTGCATTGAATTAAAGGGGGAATATCTATGTTTTTAAGTTGTAGAGAGTTATTAAAATATGAAAAATTGAAAGCTATGAAAGTTGTTGCAGGTGAGAATGGATTAGATAGATTAATTAGATGGGTTCATATAGTTGATATTCCGGAAGGAAGCGAGTGGGTAGGTGAAGGAGTTCTTCTATTTATTACAGGAATAAGTATAAAAGATGATAATGAAGCTTTTTTAAAGCTTATTCAAGATATTAATAACAAAAATTTAGCAGGAATTGTTGTTAATGTTGGCCCATATATTAAAAAGATACCTAATGAAGTAGTTGATTTAGGAAATAAACTCCATTTCCCTATATTCGAGGTACCTTTTGATGTCAGATTAGTTCAGTTAACTGAGTATATTAGCAAAACAATCATTAAAAGACAGCTTGAGAGCAAATCCAAAGAAGAATTTTTAAGAGAACTAATTTTTCAAGATTATAGGGAAGAAATGGATAAAAGAGCTGAATTTCACGGATTTAGTCTTAAGAAAAAGTATTTCACAGCAATTATAGATATTGATGGGTTTTCGGAATTTATTAAAATGAAAAATATAAATAAAGAAGATGAGATAATTCAATTTAAGTACATTATAAATAGAATTATTAAAAATAATATTGAAGGAAAATTATTGAAATATATGATTTTGAATCAAAGTGATGATTTTTATTTAATAATACAAATAGATGATAAGAACGATGATGAAGATAAAAGAAATCTTAATATAAAAGAAGAAGAAATTAAAGTAATACTTTCAAATATTCAAAATGATATTATGAAAAGGATTGAAGGAATGACAGTTAGTATTGGTATCAGTGGAGTAAGCTATGGGATAAAAGATATAAAAACTAATTTTATTAATTCAGAAAATGTATTACAAATCCTTAAAATGTGTAAGAAAATAGATTGCATAAGAAGTTATAAAGATTTAGGTATTTATAGATTATTTTTTAATGTTGAGAACAAACAAGAATTAAAAGCTCTTTACTATGAGTATTTGAAGGAATTGTTGATATACGATGAAGTTAATGAGCAGAACTTGATGGAAACGCTGGAAGTTTATTTATATGAGGGAGGTAATATAACTCAAACAGCTGCTAAGTTATATTTGCATAGAAATACTTTGAATTATAGACTTGCAAAGATAGAAGAGATTTTGAATTTAGATATCAAAGAAACGAGTAATAGATTCAATATTCTTATGGCTATAAAGATAAAGAAATTCTTAGAAGAAAAATAGTGCACAACAAAGTAGGTATAATTATGTGCAGAGTAAACAATGCTTTATTATTGATAATATGATAAATTATATATATAATAATTATTGATTTAATAAAATTTAGAGTATTTATTAAGGATTATAAAAAGCAAAGGGGTGTTTATTCTAATGAAATCAAAAAAAATGTTAGCAATTATACTAGGGACTATGATGATCATGACTTTAACAACTGGGTGTGGAAATAATTCCAATAATGGAGCAAGTGGAAGTGGAACGGGCGAGGAAGTTGTTGAAGAAATAAAAATTGGTGCTGTCCTTCCTTTGACTGGTCCGCTTGCAGCTATTGGACAAACTGCAAAAAATGGTGTCGATCTAGCCGTAAAAGAATTTAATGAAAAAGGTGGAGTGTTAGATAAACAAATCAGCGTAGCTTATGAAGATGATGAAAACAAACCAGCAAACTCAGCTTCTGTTACACAAAAACTAATCAATAACGATAAAGTAATAGGTATTGTTGGGGCACTTACAAGTCCATGCTCGCTAGCTGATGGTCCTGTTGCAAGTGATAATAAAATACCTATAATATCACCTTATGCAACAAATGCAAAAGTAACTGTTGAAGGAGGAGATTACGTATTTAGAGCATGTTTTATAGATCCGTTCCAAGGAGTGGTAATTTCTAAATTTGCTACAGAAGAATTAGGAGCAAAAAAAGCAGCTGTTCTCTACAATGTTTCAAATGATTATGCAAAAGGACTTGCAGAAGTATTCATAGAAGAATTTGCAAATATGGGAGGAGAAATAGTTGGTGTTGAAACTTTCAACGAAGGTGATCAAGATTTTAATGCACAGCTTACTATGCTTAAAGCATTAGATGCAGATGTTTTATTCTTACCTAATATGTACAATTCAGTTGGATTAATCGCAAAACAAGCTAAAGCGTTAGGCTATGATGTTCCTTTACTTGGTGGAGATGGATGGGATTCTCCTGACTTATTTGAAATAGGTGGAGATGCTATTGATGGTAGTTATTTCTCTACTCACTTTTCACCTGATGATACTGCTGAAAATGTTGCTACATTTGTAGAGGCTTATAAAGAGGCTTATGGCGAAATTCCAGATGTTAGTGCTACTTTATCTTATGATGCAGCCGTAATTCTACTAACAGCTATAGAAGAAGCAGGGACAACAGATACAGAGAAAATAAAAGATGCTATACAAGCTATTGAGATACAAGTAGTTTCAGGAAATGTAAAATATGATGAAAATGGCGACCCTATTAAAGAGGCTGTTATTATGAAAGTAGAAAATGGAAAGCAAGAATTTGTTACAAAAGTTGAACCATAATAATAAAAATTAAGAAAAAAGCCATACCTAATAATGCAGGTACTGGTAATGAAGATAATAAATATTCTATTATTACAGATGAAGAAATAAAAATAAAAATGCTAATTGGTAGTGAATATATTATACTAAGTGGAGCAATTCAATACCCGCAGCTTACTGTAACGGCCCCTCCTGCTGTTACGTGGGCTACGGGTATGGATGCGCTAACACATGCAATTGAAAGATATATATCAATAATATCTTAAAAAATAATCTAGTAATAAGATTTGCAAAATATATGAGAAGAGGGATAAAATGATTACTTCAATTTCGGGTGAAAAAATAAAGGAATTAGACAAAAAATATAATCTTCATTCATGGAGTGCTCAAGGTAAATTAGATCCTATTGTAGTTACAAAAGCTGAGGGTATTTACTTTTGGGATGATAAAGGAAATAAGTATTTTGATATGTCTTCACAATTAGTAAATTCTAATTTTGGTCATGGTAATAAAAAAGTAATTGCTGCAATTAAAGAACAATTAGACACAGTTCCTTTTATAGGACCTGGATATGCTCTTGATGTTAGGTCAGAACTTGCATCTAAAATAATTGAAATAGCACCAGATAATATGGGTAAAGTTTTTTTTACATTAGGTGGAGCAGATGCAAATGAAAATGCTATAAAAATGGCTAAGATGTATACAGGTAGAAATAAAATATTTTCAAGATATAGATCCTATCATGGAGCTACTTACGGAGCTGCAAACCTATCAGGAGAGCCAAGAAGATTTCCGTCAGAACCAGGCATACCAGGATTTATTAAGTTCTTTGATCCTTACATTTATAGAGAACCTATAAAATTTGAAAGTGAAAAAGTGGCAGCAGATTTTTATCTTAGTAAATTAAGAGAACAGATTACTTATGAAGGAAGAGAAAGTGTCGCTGCGATATTTTTAGAAACTGTAACTGGAAGTAATGGAGTTATAATACCACCTGATGGGTATCTACAAGGAGTAAGAGATATCTGTGATGAATTTGGAATAATGATGGTATGTGATGAAGTTATGGCTGGGTTTGGAAGGACAGGAGAATGGTTCGCCTGTAATAACTGGGGGGTTAAACCAGATATTATTACATTTGCTAAAGGAATTACATGTGGCTATGTTCCTTTAGGTGGAGACATAGTTTCAAAAGAAATAGCTGAATATTTTGATGACAAAGCATTAATGTGCGGACTCACATATAGTGGACATCCAGTTGGTTGTGCAGCAGGAATAGCAGCTATTGATGTATATAAAGAAGAAAATTTACTGCAAAATTGCAAAGAAATGGGTTTAATATTAGGTCAAGAATTAGAGAAATTAAGAGAAAATCATAAATCTGTTGGAGAAGTTAGATATATAGGCCTATTTTCATCATTAGAATTAGTTAAGGATAAATATACAGCTGAACCTTTAATACCTTATGGTAACGATAAAGAAGGATTAATGGGTAAAATAATAGGAATGTTAAAGAAACAAGGCTTTTCTACTTATTCTCATGAAAATATTATAATAGTAGCACCTCCTCTAATAATTAAAGAAGAAGAATTAAAAGAAGCTATGGTCATATTAGATGAAGTATTATGTTATGTTGACAAGTTAATATAAGTATTTCCTCTTATAAAGTAAAAGATCAACAAAACTTAATTGTTGAGAGCTTTTACTTTTATTTTAGTCAATATTCAAGAATATAGGATTTATAAATATGGAATATTCACATATAAAATATCGCCTTACTAAACAAATTCATTATTAGTATAGCAATGAGCAGATAGTTCTTCATCTGCTTTTTTTAGCGCAAAGGAAATCTCTTCGCCATTCTTATTCTTATTAAGTGTAAGTAAATTTAGATTTCTATATTTTCTAAATTCAAAGAAATGGTCATCGGGCAATTCGTCGGAATAATTTATACACAGCATAAAGGGTAAGTTTAATTTTTTACCAGAGCAAGCTTCGATGAAATAGTTATCTAAGTATAAAAATAGATCTAATTTATTTATAGTAAGAAGAGGGAACTCAATGACTATATTTTTTTCAATCATTAAGTTTTCTATTTCACTAAAAGTTTTATCGTTTGCAAGTAAGGTGTCTTCACTATGATTAATTAGATCTTTCATATAAGTTCTCAAAAATGCAAGGTAAAGCATTTGTCTTTGATAATCTTTGCCCAATAAATCTAAATGAATATCTGATGCAAATTTCATTAGTTGATAATTTGCTAGTTCTTCCCATGTTCTATCTATCATTTCTTTTGTGTTTTTATGCCAGCCAATATAAGTTTTTTCTAAAACAGGTAAATCTAGCTCCTTTTCGGATTCTTTAATAATATCATAGTACTTTTTCATTGAAACACCTTCCCTCTTTATAAATTAATAAATAACCTTTTGTATGGAAATTTGTGTTAATTACTATTATTGTAATTATATTATGATGGGTAAAGAGAAAAATGTCAAGAATTATTATTAAATAATAATTAATACAGAATTGTGAAACATTTTGAATTAAAAAGTAACTAATTGTAATGATAGATGGGCTTTATGGGTTATTGAAGAAAACCATACGACTATACCAAAATTTACTAATGGAAATGATGTATCACATTATATTTTATGTCAATTAATTATGAGAATTTTTCTTGACAAATAAAATTATTTAAATATATAATACTATGAGTATACTAATAGTATTATATATTTAAATAATGATTCAGTGAATAGGAGAGTAGCATGATTTTATTTTTAAGCGAGTAGAGGAAGGTGTGAGCTCTATAAATAGATTAATGTGAAAAGAACCTAGGAGAAGCTACTAAGTCTTTTTTATTTTTGAAAAAGTTATATTATAAAGCATTGTTGATTTATAAAGTATTGTTATATTAATAAGTTTTTATTTGTATTAGAATAAAAATTTTATTTTGAAATAATAATATTAATAATAACAATATTTTAGAATATAGCCTATAAAGAAAGATGAGGTAAGTCGTTAACCGCGTTAGGGTTTTGAGTGGATTTATTCAATAAGAGTGGTACCGCGGACAACCGTCTCTGTTTTAATACAGGGCGTTTTTTGTTTTTTTGGAATACTTTTTTGAAAAGAAGAGTGCAATTTGCAGAGTGCAGTTAAAAGATTAAAGGATTATGTGCAATTAGTAAAGAGGGATATTTTGTTCTTTGCAGTCACAAAATCTTTGGGCTAATACTTGGTTTGCCTTCGGGATGGCATTGGTAAATGATCGTTAACCTATAGCTGAACAATAGTTTAACGATGGTTAAACAATGGTTAAACAATGGTTAAACAATAGTTAAACGATAGTTAAACGATAGTTAAATAGTGGTTAAACAATAGTTAAACAATAGTTAAACAATAGTTAAAATAAATTAAGAGGTGAGAGAATAGTGGATTATAAAGAGTTAGTTGTGGAAAAAATAATTGAGCAAGTTGAACTTGAAAGAGAATTTGTGGATAAGTTGGTTGAAATTCCACCTAAACCAGAGATGGGAGATTTTGCTTTTCCTTGTTTTCAGTTAGCGAAGACTTTGAGGAAGGCTCCAAATCTTATAGCTCAAGATTTAAGTAAGAATATAAACAAAGAGGGGTTCGAAAAAATTGAGACAGCAGGTCCTTATGTTAATTTCTTTATGGATAAAGGGAGTTTCGTAAAAGCTGCAATTGAAGAGGTATTAGATTTAAAAGAAAATTATGGGTCATCTAAAGATGGAGAAGGAAAAAATGTAACTATAGATTTTTCATCTCCTAATATTGCAAAGCCATTCCATGTAGGACATTTATGTAGTACATCAATTGGTAATGCGCTTTATAAATCAATGAAATTTGCGGGATATAATGTTATAGGAATTAATCATTTAGGGGATTGGGGAACTCAATTCGGCAAATTAATCGCTGCATACAAAAGATGGATAAATGAAGATGATTTAATTAAAGATCCTATAAAAGAGCTACTTAGAATTTATGTTATGTTTCACGAGGAAGCTGAAAAAGACCCATCATTAATAGATGAAGGAAGACTACATTTTAAAAATCTAGAAGATGGTAATGAATTTGAGGTTAAGCTTTGGGAGAGATTTAAGAATCTAAGTTTAGAAGAGTTTAAGAAAATATATGAAATGCTTGGAGTTGAATTTGATTCATTTGCAGGTGAAAGTTTCTATAATGATAAAATGGATAGAGTTGTTGATGAACTAACTCAAAAAAATCTGCTAGTTGATTCACAAGGAGCTAAAGTAGTAATGCTCGAAGATTATAATATGCCACCATGTATAATTAAGAAAGCAGATGGTGCTACAATTTATGCTACGCGTGATTTAGCAGCAGCTTTATACAGAAAAGATACTTATGATTTTTATAAGAATATATATGTGGTAGGTCAAGATCAAAAACTTCATTTTACACAATTATTTAAAACACTTGAGTTAATGGGATATGACTGGGCAAAAGATTGTCAACATATAAGTTTTGGAATGGTGAAATTTGCAGATAGAAAGCTTTCTACTAGAAAAGGTAGAGTTGTATTTTTAGAAGAGCTTTTAAATGAATCAATCAATAAAGTTGCAGAAGTTATTGAAGAAAAAAATCCTGACCTTGAAAATAAAGATGACGTTGCAAAGAAAGTTGGTATAGGAGCAGTAGTATTTACTTATCTTAAAACTAAAAGAGGTAAAGATATAGTATTTAATTGGGAAGAAATGCTAAACTTTGAAGGAGAAACAGGTCCATATGTACAATATACTTATGCAAGAGGAAAGAGTATTTTAAGAAAAGCTGGAGAAGTAAATGGAGAATTCGATTTAACAAGACTAACATCAAAAGAAGAATTTGAGCTTGCAAAAATTATTTCAAAATTTGGTGATAACGTATTAGATTCAATAGATAAATTGGAGCCTTTTATAGTAACAAGATATGTAGTAGATGTTGCAAAGGCATTTAATAAATTCTATAATGCACATAATATAATGAATACAGAAGATGAAATGGTAAAAATAGCTAGATTAAAACTAGTAGAAGCAACTTGCCAAGTTATAAAAAATGGATTAGGTTTATTGGGGATAGAAGTTGTAGAAAAAATGTAGTAATAAACCACCGATTTATTCGGTGGTTTATTATTTTCTTGAATTTTACTTTTAAGTGTTTTATTATTTATTGAAAATAATGTAAGAGTGAGTTATAATTAAATTATATATTTTTGTTGGTATTTAATTGTAATTATAAAAGTTATAAAAAGTAGGAGAATTATAATGAAGAGTCTAAGAAAACGTAGATTGGGAGATTTGTTAGTTGAAAGTGGTAAAATAACTGAAAAACAACTCTTAGAATCATTAAAGAAACAGAAAACTTTAGGATTAAAACTTGGACAAGTAATAATACAAGATGGAATATTGACAGAAGACGAAATAATTGATATATTGAAAGTTCAGCTTAATCTTGAAAGAGTATATATTGAAGATGTTGAAATAGATAAAAGAGCTGTAAGATTAATTTCAGAAAGTCTCGCAAAAAAATATAATTTGATACCAATTGCATTTGATAAAAATCAGTTAGTAGTTGCTATGGCAGATCCCTTAAATATATTTGCAATCGACGACGTAAATATAGTATCAGGACTTGATGTACAAGCTGTTATTGCTAGTGAAAATGAGATTGAAGTAGCTATAGACAGGTATTATTCATCACAATATGTAGAAAGTGCTGCAGAAGAATTGTCAAAAAGTAGAAATGCAGCTGTACAAGATATTTTAATTGAAGAAAATGAAGATGTAAAAAATGCACCAGTTGTAAAACTGGTTGACTCTATTATAAAGAATGCAGTAAAATCAAAAACGTCAGATATACATGTAGAACCATTTGAACGATACATAAGAATTAGATATAGAATAGATGGAACACTGCAAGAAGTTTTAAGGACACCTATAGAAAACTTAGCATCATTGACAACTAGAATTAAAATTCTTGCAAATTTAAATATAGCTGAGAAGAGAATTCCGCAAGATGGTAGGATAATAACTACTGTTGAAGGTGTTACTGTTGACCTTAGAGTTTCTGTTTTACCTACTATACATGGAGAAAAAATAGTTATTAGAATACTTTTTAGGAATAGCTTTTTAATTAGCAAAGAAAAATTAGGCATGCAAAAAGAAGATGTTGAAAAGTTGGATTCAGTTGTTAAGAGTCCATATGGAATTATATTAGTTACAGGACCAACAGGTAGTGGTAAATCTACTACTTTATATACAATTTTGAATGAACTTAACAAACAAGATAGGAATATTGTTACTGTCGAAGACCCTGTTGAGTATATGATGGAGGGTGTAAATCAAGTAAATGTAAATAAAAAAGCAGGATTGACCTTTGCATCAGGATTAAGATCTATTTTAAGACAAGACCCTGATATAGTTATGATTGGTGAAATTAGAGATAATGAAACAGCAGAAATAGCTGTACGAGCGGCTATTACTGGACACTTGGTTTTAAGTACAATACATACAAATGATGCACCTTCAGCCGTTGTAAGGCTTATGGACATGGGTATTGATTCATATTTGATAGCAGCATCAATGTCTGGTGTAATAGCACAAAGACTTGTTAAAAAAATATGTCCTAAGTGCAAAGAAGAATATTTAGCTTCTGACTATGAAAAACGAATATTAGGTGTTGAAGAAACTAGACAAGTTAAGTTGTATAGAGGAAAAGGTTGTTCTCATTGTAACGATACTGGTTATAGTGGTAGAAAAGGTATCTATGAAATCATGGAAATAACAAAGGAAATAAGAGAATCCTTGCAAAACGGTGCCGACATGGAAGAAATTAAAAAGATAAACGAAAAGAATGAAATTACTACCTTGAAGAAAGCTTGCACAAGACTTGTTTTAGAAGGCGAAACTACAATAAAAGAATTAGCCAAAGTAGCATTTCTTAAAGAGTAATAGGAAGAGTGATATAGATGCCGTTATTTAGATATAAAGCTGTGCAGAAGGATGGGAAAAAGATTGATGGCAAGGTAGAAGCTTCTTCAAGTGGAGAAGTATTAAATATACTAAGACAAAATAATTTATATCCTGTTTCTGTTAAAGAAGCTATACTTGAGAAAGATATTGAATTACCAGCTATTTTTAATAAAGTTAATTCTAAAGAGATTTCAGTATTTTGTAGGCAGTTTTTTACTTTGCTTAACGCAGGGTCTGATATATTAAATTCAGTCAATATTATAAGACTTCAATCAGAGAATAAAGCATTAAAAGAAAGTCTCAATGGTGTTTATGAGGAAATCCAAAAAGGATCAACAGTATCCGCTTCAATGAAAGAATATCCAAAAGTATTTCCAGAATTGTTAGTAAATATGATTGAATCTGGAGAAGAGACAGGAAATCTCACTAGAATACTTCAGAAAATGACTGATCACTATGAAAATGAAGCGAAATTATCTGCCAAAATTAGAGGAGCAATGGTTTACCCAATTGTACTTTCAATAGCATCTATTGGAGTAATACTATTCTTAGTAACTTTTGTACTTCCAACCTTTGTAGGTATGTTTGAAGGAAGTGGGGTAGAGTTACCTACTATTACTAAAGGAATAATTGCTTTATCTAATGCAATAACAGGGTATTGGTATTTATTTATAATAGGAATAATCGCTTTAATAATAGGATATAGATATGCTTCAAAAACAGATAAAGGTGAGACAATAATTGAAACACTAAAATTAAATTTTCCTTTATTTAAAAGTGTAAATAGAAAAATAATCACTGCAAGATTTACTCAAAATTTATCAATAATCTTGTATAGTGGTATTACAATAATAAATGCTCTAGAAATTGTCTCAGGCCTAGTAGGAAACAGATTAGTGAAGAAAGAATTGCTAAGTGCCAGAGAAGAAGTCATAAGAGGAGTAGCCCTATCAGATGCTATGGAGAAGATAAAGGTATTCCCACCAATGGTTGTTTCAATGGTGAAAATAGGAGAAGAATCAGGAGACCTAGACGGAATACTTGAAAAGACAGCAGAATTTTATGACAGAGAAGTAGACGAAGGACTTAGTAAAATGGTAACAATGATAGAACCTATAATGATTTTAATAATGGGACTAGTTGTTGGAACTATAGTACTTGGAATTGCACTTCCTATGTTTGATATGTATAGCACTATTTAGGGCAATGCACAATGAACAATGCACAATGCACAATTAAAAGATAAAAGAAAAATGATAAGGGAAATTTGCAATTTGCAATTTGCAATTTGTAATTGTGGAGGATTTTCTTTCAGAAAATCTTTGAATTGGATAGTCGATTTTGCGTAGCAAAATCATCCTTAACTTCACACTTCACATTATTAATAACTGTGCACTATTAAAAGTAATTTACAGCTGACCAGATTACAGGTTTTATAACAAAAGCACTGAGTTAGCTGCAAAAATATAAAAAAATAATTTATCATAAGGGAGGAAACACAATGAAAAAGAACACAAAGAAGAAAGGATTTACTCTTATTGAATTAATTATCGTTATCGCTATTTTAGGTATTTTGGCAGCTATAGCTATTCCGAGGTTCTCTAATTATAGAGAGAGTGCAGCTAAAAGTGCAGATATTGCTACTGGTAAGACTATTGCCAATACCGTAGCGATTTTAATGGCAGATGGTACAATTTCTTCGGATGATGTTAGTATAACATTAGGTGGAGCTGTTGATACAACAGATTTAGATTCAGATTCAATTGAAGACGAAACTGAAATGTTATCAACACTTAATGAAACACCTAGTCCTCAATTTCATGATGGAGGAAGTTTCCAGGTTGTAATAGATAGTAAAAACGTAACTATTAATGTGATTGACAGTGATGATGCTAGTCATGAAGTATATCCGGATAATTCAGCATATTAAAGGGAAAATAGTACCTTCGAACCATTGCTAAGATCCTCGAGGGTTATGAATATTTTATGAACAATAAAACACCAAGAAATAAATGCATATAAGCCCTCTGGAAAACTTCAGTGGTCTAAGAATTACCAAATAAAAAGTTTATAAAAAGTAGCTCAATTATGAGCTGCTTTTTTTAATATACAAAAGGTATAGTAGAATGATTTGTTTAGAATATATAAAAATATACATCAAGACTATAATTCAAGGCTATATTTAAAATGATATTATAGTAAAAACTACATTAAAAATAAACTTAAACTAATTAAAAACCCCTAAATTATGTTATAATAAAATTGTCGAATAATATAATTTTTAAGCTGTTATTAAGATTTATAATAAAGAAATTTAATTTTCTAGTAAGATGATTTTGCAAAGCAAAATCGATTATTAATCTAAATAAAGATTTTCCGAAGAATGAGGAAAATCATCCTCAATTGTGCATTGTAAATTGTGCATTGTGCATTGAACTAAAGAGAGGTGTTCCCTTTGTTAGGCAAAAGTATTTTATCAATTGAATTTGGAAGTAAGTACATAAAAATAATGCAATCAAAATTGAGCAATAAACAAATAGTTATAGAGAAAATTGAAAATGTAGAAGTTGGAGACGATATTTTTAAAGATGGTTACATAGTTGATAGTGAAAAAGTAAAAAAGATTTTTGAAAAAGTAATTAATAAAGGGACTTTTTCGTGTCGAAAAGTTATTTGTACTACTAAGAGTACTACGGTTATTTCTAGAATATTAAATGTACCTATGGCAAAAGAGAAGGAATTAGAAAATATTTTAAGTTTTGAAATACAAGAGCAACTTCCTATAAATCTTGCAGAATATATTTTGGATTACAAAATACTAGGAGAGATTAAGCAAGCAGAAGAAACTTATTATAAAGTAAACGTAATTTTATATCCTAAAAAATTAGCAGAAGGTTATTGGGAATTGTTTAAACAGCTTAAGCTAAAGCCTATAGCCCTTGACCTTAATTATAATTGCATTGAAAAATTATTTAATAGTAGACATATTAAATTTAAAGATGAAATTTATGGGCAAGAAGATGCCTTTGCAGTTGTAGATTTAGGATATTCTAATATTGAGATTAATATTATTCAAAATAAAAAAGTAGTTTTTTCAAGAATAATTCAAAATGGTGGTCAGAGTATTGATGAAGCCATATTGGGTCAAATATTTGTTGAAGATGACAAAATAGAGGATGTAAAAGTAAACTTCATAGACCTTATGAAAGAAAATGGTGAAGCATCAACTAAAAAAGAAATGGTTAATAATCTAGCCAAGTCGGTAGTGGATACTTGGATAAGAGATATAGATAGGGTGCTTGATTATTACAGGAATGAAAATAGAGATAAAATGCTTAGCAGGGTTTATTTGCACGGTGGATGTTCAAATATTAATGGATTAGAGGAGTATATGGAAGTTTTAATGAATTTACCTATAAAGAAAGTACATGAGATTCGAAATATTAAATCTTATGATATAAGATTTAATAAGAATTCAGAGAGATATTTAAATACAATAGGCGCAACAATAAGACTGAAGTAGGTGGAAATATGAGAGACTTTAACTTTTTTAATTATCTGATAAAGAAAAAGAAAAACAAAAATTTAAAATATATGAATTTAATTATAATTATCGGTGGCTTTATGATTGCTATGATAGTTGTTTACTTAATTAATTTTGGAATAATACAAAAATTAAAATATGACATTGAAGATAGAGAAAAATCTATTGATTATAAAGCTAGTGAAGAAATAGAAAATACTGTAGCTGCAAAAGAAAGAGAACTTCAGATATTAAGACAATATGATACTATTGTCACTGGAGTAACTGCGATTTTAGATGATAATGATAGTATTAATTCAATGATATTTTCAAAGGTTTCTTCTACAATGCCACAAGAAGTGAAATTTGCTTCTATAAATATAAGTGGTGAATTTTTATCGATTACAGGTACAGCTTCATCTAGAATTTCTATTGGTGAATTAGAACATAATCTTAAAGAAATTGATTCCATTAGCTATGTTCATATTGGTAATATATCATTTGATGGGACAAGTTATTCATTTGATGTAAGTTGTATTATGGAGGAGGAAGTAAGCAGTGAAGATAACAATTAATAGGAGAAATAAAATAATTATTTATGTCTTATTAGGGATATTAGTATTTGCTGGTTACTACCAATTAGTTTTGAAATATCAGCAAAAAAATATTAGTGCACTTCAAAATGAATTAAGTATGTATGATGAAAAATTGGATAGTTATAATATAAATCAAGAATATGATAAACAGTTAGATAGCGATATAGAAGAATATGCAGAAAAGGTTACTACTAAAGTAGAGGATTTTTTTCCAAGTGTTATACAGGAAAAAATAATTGTTATTTTAGATTCTATGGTTAACAGCTCAGTACTTTCTTGCACAAATATGAGTTTTACACCTAGTACCATAGAGCAACTTTCATTAGAAGAAGGTGTATCAGAGGATACTATATTTACACTGAATGAACTGGTTGAAGAATATAATGAATTAAAAGAAACAGAAACTATTGAAGATAATGAGCAGCAAGATACTAATGAATCTGAAGAAGTGGATAATATAGATGAAACAGAAACAAGCATAGAAGAAGAGACTACTGATATAACTGAAGATACTGAAAATACTGATACAGAGTCTATATTTGAGGTTGAAAAAATGAATGTTTCTCTTCAACTCTCAGGTACTTATTCAAATTTAACAAGCTTTATTTCAACATTAAAAGCATATGATCACAGAATAGTAATTAATAATGTTTCTATATCAGCAGACGGAGGAGAAGCTGTTACAGCTTCTATGAATGTTGATTTTTATTCTGTACCTAAACTTATGATTGATGATAGTGATTATTTGCAATGGGATTATAGTGATACTTATGGAAAGACTAACCCGTTTCAATGATAAAGAAGTGTGAAGTTTTTAGAGTGAAGAGTGCAGTGGAAAAGATAAAGAATATAGATAACTGTTCACAGCTAACGGTGAACAGTTGATGAAAGTTTACAGTTCACGGAGTACAGCAGTAGAGGAGCTTTAAATTATTCAGAAAATCTTTAATTTAGTATTCGATTTTGCGGGGCAGAATCATAATTTAACCAAGAATTAAGAACAGAGTGCTGAAAATAGGTTGGTGATTTTATGAGATATATAAGGAAAAAAGGAGCAGCATTACTTATGATACTTATTTCATTAGTAGTTTTAAGTATAATAGGAACTGCTGTAATAGCTTATACAACTTCCAATTATAAACTAAGAAAAACAATAGGCCATGTTGAAGAAAATCAATATATTGCGGAGGGTGGAGTAGATCAAGTCTATGGAGTTCTTGCAAAAATCATATCAGAATCAAATGGAGATAAGGATACTATTGTTCAAGAAATTAAATCTAGAATAAATAGTGAGAGCAATTCAGATGATGAAAGTGGAGATTATGATGATCTTAAAGATGGGAATTTGAAAATTAGACTTGATGAAGTAGCATCCGATTTGAATTTTGATGATGACGAAATCACTATCCGTGTAGAAGCTCAATTTGAAAGGAAGACAGTTTCAGGTCTATATATAGTGGACTCTGATTTTAATATAATTCTAGATAGTAAAGATTTTTGAGTTGTTTTTAGTTAAATATAAATTTTGATGGAATGTAAGTTTATTAAATTTACAAAAATTCTATAAGCAGGGTGAAAAATATGAGAATAAAAAAACAAGGGCTTACACTTATAGAACTAATCATTACTTTAGCAATATTAACTATTATTTTAGGGGTAATTTCAAATTTTTTCGTAACAAACTATAAGCAGTTAAATTTTGCAGAGAACAAGGCAGACTTACAAGGAATGGCTCAAAAATCCATAGTGGATATTTCTAATACAGGAAGAGAAAGTAGCGGGATAAAAGTCTTGGTCGGAAGTGATGGTAGTAGTAAAATTAATGAAACAACAAATCAAAGTATATCAATTATTACATTTACCAATAATGGAATAGATAAAACATATACGTTGTCAAATGGTTCTCTTACAAATCCAAAAGGGACTGTGATTGCAGAGAATGTAGAATATTTAAAAATAGAGCCTATAAGTGGAGAGTTTATAAATTGTAAGGGAATAAATATTGAAATAAAGCTTAAAAAAGATGATGATGAGGTAGTTTTAAATACAGGCGTATATTTTAGAAATTAGTTGTGAAAATAATCTTGCTTAGTTATTATTATTTGATTGGTAAATTAGAACTGTTCCAAATGGAGGGTTTTTATGAAATATTCTAGTAAAAAGGGAATGACTTTATTAGAAGTAATAATTAGTATAGCAATTTTGGGTATTATAGTAACCCCTATGCTTTCTTTGAGTTTGACATCAAACAAGATAAATGCTAAATCAGAAGAAGATATACAAGCTATGGCTCTTGCACAGAAGCATTTTGAGTATTTGAAATCAAAAGAATGTGTTATAGATACAAACAATAAAGAATATCTAGATATTAATGATACTTATAAAAAAATAGATGATGGAAAGAAATTATTTGATTATGATACTAATAATGATGGTAATAATGATTTTATTATAAAAGAAGAAGTTAATTCAATTGTAAAGTATAATGTAACAGTTAGTAATGAAAATAATAAAAGCGAAATTAAAAATATTATCAATATAACGATAATAGCTAAAAGTGGTAACAGTTTATATTATACAATTAATGACGTAACTACCGGTTGGGTGAGTGGAAACAGCTTAAGAATAAATAGAAGTGATTCTAATAATATAGAGATTTTTGGAAATACAGTAACTATAAGCACTGGTGATATATTAGTCAAGGTGGATAATTCATTGAATAGTAATATTAATATTTATCCATATAGTACACAAGAAAATATATTATATTATGAATATTCGGGGAAAATTAATTGGCACTATTCAGATTCAAATTATATTAAGTCATATACAGAGTATAATGGTGGAACTTCAGAAGAAGGCTTATCTGATAAAAGTTATCTCTATAAAATTGATGTAGAGATATATTCAGCTGATGAGCTAGATAAACCTATTTATACTTTTAGTGGATATAAAACAAACTAGTAATTATTCTTCATTATACCTATAGCACATAATCAATATGTGCTATTATTTTTGCCTATTTTTTAGTATTCGAACCTTTTTCTATAAATTTTAATATTTTTGTTAGCATTATTATAAAGAAAAATGTTATAATTTTCATAGTTATGGAAATTAATTAAAGTATACCTAATGTTAGCTATGGAGGATATTAATGAGCAGAGGAAGAAGTTTAAATTATTTTGATAAACCATTTATTGAGCAAGTAAAAATTTATCTATTATCTTTAATTGTAATTATTGTAGCAATAATTATAGGTGTAAAGAAAATTGATTTTATTGGCATTGATGGAGCAATAATTGATCATATTAACACAGGAACAAAGTATACATATTTTAATTATTATAAAGCTTTAATTATATGGATAATGGCTGCTGTAATGTTTATATTAGTTGTTTATCAGTATATAAGAAAACAAATTGAAATGAATGATGATATTAAATTAAGGTTACCTATATTGTTGTTTATATTATTTATAGTATTGGCTAGTTTCTTATCACCCTTTAGATATGTTTCTTTGTGGGGGTATTATGATAGGTGTGAGGGAATGTTTACTTATCTAGGGTATATGGTTCTATTTATAGGAGCTATTTCTTGCTCTATTGATTTAAATAAGTTTAAAATATACAGAAATGCTTTGATTTTTACTTCTATAATAGTTGGATTAATTGGTGTTTTTCAATTTTTCGGGATGAACCTTTTGGAAACAAAATTATTGTATAATTTAACGGTGCCCAATTCTGTAAGGAATAAAATGCCTGAATTAATATTTAAGACTAAGACCAGGGCGTATTCTACATTGTACAATCCAAATTATGTAGGAACTTTTACATCGCTCTTATTTCCTTTTTTTATGGTGTTTTATTTGTACGCTAGAGAAAAAAGGAATGTTATAATATTTTTCTTATCTACATGTTTAATGTTCACATTTATGTTGTCTAGTGTTTCAAGGTCAGGTATGGTAGGCAGTTTTATAGCTTTTGTAGTTATTATAATAATTGATAGGAAGAACATATTTAAAAGAAAAATAGAATATATTATACTTTTCATTTCTTTGATAGCTATATTTATTATTATGGATATAAGAAGTGGTGGGTATGTATTCAGCAGAATGATTGATATGCTAAAAGATATTGGGATACTAGTTAATTTTAATAATGGAAATTATGCTAAGGATTTAGAAGGCGTAGGCACATCAAGATTTTTGATATGGAAATATTCCCTTCCCATGTTAAAGGATACGTTGTTAATAGGCCATGGACCGGATACATTTGTATTCTATTTTCCACATCTATTAACAGCAATGGCTGGATATAAAGAGTTTGTGGATAAGCCACATCAGATGTATCTTCAGATTGGAATAAATATTGGTGTTTTAGCTCTAACTGTATTTTTATGGATAAATGGATATGTTTTGTCAGTATCAAAAAAAGTTATAAGAAAAATGAGGTATGATGAAGATAAATTAAGAATATGGATTTTTGCTTTGTTTGTATCCATAATAGGATATTTAGTACAAGGATTATTTAATGATAGTGTGGTTTCTTGTGCACCTATATTTTGGATTAATCTAGGGTTTTTATATAAAATGAGTAGAGAATACATTGATAGATACTAGATTTATGTAAATAGGCGAAATTGTGATATAATCATAATTAGCAATTAATGAATTTCTAAGAATGAGTAAGTTAATCTTGATTGCATTATGAAAATTACAAATTATTATTAAAGTAAAATATATTTATTAAGTAATAGTTTAAATATCAATATTATTTTAAAATAGCATCAATCTAAGAAGGAGTTTTTATGGAGATAGGATTTATTTTTGTTTTAGGATTATTAATAGGAAGTTTTCTAAATGTTTGTATTTATAGAATACCAAATAAAGAATCTATTGCTTTTCCACCATCACATTGTACTAATTGTGATAATAGGATTAAGCCTTATGATTTAATTCCAGTTTTAAGTTGGATTATTTTAAGGGGGAAATGTAGGTATTGTGGAGAAAAAATTTCGGTAAAATACCCTCTGATTGAGCTGTTTACAGGTATATTATTTATGCTGATATTTATTAAATATGGGTATTCAGTAGATACATTAAAGTATTTGATTTTAGCTTGTTTTTTAATTGTTATAGGGTTTATTGATTTTAATACTACAGATGTTTATTTAGTAACTACGCTGCCGGCATTTATTATAGGGGTACTATTTACTGGTGTTCATTTTTTCAATGACCAACTAATTACAACATACTATATAGGAGCCTTTTTTGGTTATGCAATTATAGCTTTTATAATACTTGTAACTAAAGGAATGGGATGGGGAGATGCTGAGATACTAGGTGTTTGTGGTATATTCTTAGGACTTAAGGCTACTATTTTAACTTTCTTTTTATCAGTTGTTTTAGGTGCAATCATTGGAGTTATCTTAATAGCAACTAAAGTTAAGGGAAGAAAGGATTATATACCTTTTGGACCATATATAGCCTTAGCAGCGTTTGTTTCTATGTTTTTAGGAAATGAATTGATTAATTGGTATATGGGATACTTATTTTAAGAGAAATGGACAATGCACAATGCACAGTGCACAATTAAGGAGGATTTTCCTGCGGAAAATCTTTATTATAAAGAATTAAAGAATTTTGATTATAGAGCATGTGCTATTTATAAATTAATAGTGTATATTAAAAATCCCCACTAACAAAATGTTAACGGGGGTTTATTTTTATTGAATTAAAGATTTTATGACCAAAGGGAATAAAATCATCATTAATTGTGCATTGTGAACTGTGCATTGTGCATTATCTTTTAAAGTGATTTTTGAAGTTTTTCAATTCCAACGGCAAGTCTTCTAAGAGTTTCTTCTTTTCCGATAATTTCAGCTATTTCAAAAGCTCCGCCTGGTGTAGATTTTTTACCTGTTAGGGCAGTTCTTAGAGGCCATAAAACTTTACCATTTTTAGTTTCCATAGTTGCAATTAGAGCCATTATGTCTTTTTCTATATTTTCTAATGTCCATTCATCTATAGCTTCTAAAACTGGAACAGATTTTTCTAAGGCGTCTAAAGAATTCACTGAATTTGTTTTCATTCTTTTGTGATAATATAAGTCTATTTCGTATTCAGGTAATTCTTTGAAGAAATCAATCATTTCAGGAATTTCAGAAAGAACACTTAATCGTGCTTGAATTAATTCTGAAATAAATTTTATGTCCAATGTTTCTAGTTGTTCTTTTGTAAAAAAGTCATTGTAGTATGGAAGAGCTATTTTGTGGAATACATTTGCATCTAATTTTTTTATGTATTCTCCATTCATCCAAGTCAATTTAACAGGGTCAAATATAGCCGGTGATTTGCTAATGTTTTTATAATCAAATTGTTCTACAAGGTCTTCTAGTGTAAAGATTTCTTGGTCAGTACCAGCATTCCACCCAAGTAGAGCTATGTAGTTAACTATAGCTTCTTTAAGATAACCTTTTTCTAGTAAGTCTTGGAATGAAGCATCGCCATTTCTTTTACTTAGTTTGCTATGGGCATCCTTCATAATAGGTGGACAATGGACGTATACAGGTACATTCCATCCAAAGGCTTCATATAATCTATTGTATTTTGGAGCAGAAGATAAATATTCATTTCCTCTTACTACATGAGTTATACCCATTAAGTGGTCATCAACAACATTAGCAAAGTTATATGTAGGAAGACCGTCAGATTTCATAAGAATCATATCATCTAATTCAGAGTTATCAACTTTAATATCTCCATAAATTTCATCCTTGAAAATTGTTTCACCTTCAGTAGGATTCTTTTGTCTAATTATAAATGAAAGACCTTTTTTTAGGTTTTCCTCAATTTCTTCTTTTGAAAGATTTCTGCAATGACCATCATATCTAAAAACTTTATTATTTTCTTCACATTTAGCTTTTAATTCATCTAATCTTTCTTTTGTGCAGAAGCAGTAGTAAGCTTCACCCTTCTCAACTAATTCTTTTGCGTAATCCATATACATATCTTTTCTTTCGCTTTGTACGTAAGGACCAACAGGGCCACCAACATCTGGACCTTCGTCGTGTTTAAGGCCAGTCATTTCTAATGTTTTAAATATAACATCAGTTGCACCTTCTACAAATCTCACTTGATCGGTATCTTCAATTCTCAAAATAAATTTTCCATCTTGGTGCTTTGCTATTAAATATGTATACAAAGCTGTTCTTAAATTTCCTATGTGCATATAGCCAGTTGGACTAGGTGCAAATCTAGTTCTTATTTCATTAAATTCCATTTTTTTCACTCCCTATTTAAACGCTATTTTTATAATATACTAAGCATATTTTTATGTCAATAGTAGGGGAAATATATGAAGTATTCTTTTATGAAAACAATTACTTAGTAATAATAATAATAATATAAATTGAAATAAAACAAGATATGTAATATAATTATATTTAATATACTATTAAATATAATATGAAAAAAATCAAAATTTCTGAGAAATAGCAAAAAAAATGTAGAAAATAAATCATATAGCAAAAAAAATGCAGAAAATAAATTATATAGAAAGAGGTTAATATGATAATACTTAAAAAAAGTAGTATTGGAAATAAATTATTGATTTTTGTAGTAATAGCTTTTATTTTTACTATTGTAAGTATAATTACTATGAATTATATTGAATTTAATAATTATAGTTCAGATATAAACGAAGAGCAAGCGATAAAAGGTATGGAAGCTTTAAATAAGGATATTGAGGTGTATAAAGCCAAATCCTTAGATTTAGTTAAAGTAATTTCAACTAATAGTAATATTTCGGCAGCAATAACAGATAATGATATTGAAGGATTAACTAAAATACAACAGTATATCACAAAAGATGCCGATATAGATTTTTTAACAATTACGGATAAAGATGGAATAATTCTTGTTAATGATTCGGAAATAAACTATGATAATATTTCAAATCAAACTAATATTAAAAGAGCATTAATTGGTGAGTTTTATTCTACATTAGAAGCAACCAACCAATTTGATCTAGCGGCAGTAGCGGCAGCTCCTATAGTAGATGAAGAAGGAAATGTTGTGGGGGCTATATCTATAGGTTATACACTAGACGATATAGAAATTCTTGATAAGTTAAAAGAAATATATAAAACTGAGTTAACTATTTTCTTAGATGATGTTCGCCTTAATACTACAATTATTCAAGATGGACAACGATTAATAGGAACTAAACTTGATAGTGAAATATCTGAAAAAGTTTTAGTAGAGAAAGAAATTTATACTGGAAATGCAGAAATTCTTGGGGTTCCATACTTAACGGCCTATATGCCACTTACTAATACAGAAGGAGAATCTATAGGGGTAGTTTTTGCAGGACAAGACATTGAGAGTGCCATGGAGGCAAGTAATAGAATAATTTTAATAATTATAAGTATTTCAGTAGTATTATTATTATTAATATCAGTGTTACTTTATATAGTTATAAGAAAAATAATTTCAAATCCTTTAAACAAGGTTGTTGTAGCTGCAAATAAGATTAGTGAAGGCGATTTGAATGTAGTAAATTTTGATTTTAATATTGATTATGATACAAAAGATGAGGTAGCTATTCTTGGAAATTCATTCAAAATTATGTCTGATAGAATAAATAAAGCAATAACAGGAATAAATTCTTCATCAGAGCAGGTATCTATAGGGGCAAATCAATTATCTTTAGCGGGACAAACACTATCACAAGGGGCTACAGAGCAAGCCAGTGCTATAGAGGAGATAACATCATCAGTAACTCAATTAGCTGCACAAACTAAGGATAATGCAGTAAATTCTAATGAAGTAAATAATCTTGCAGTAGGATTGAAAAATAAAACGATGTTAAGCAATGAGCAAATGAAGGAAATGATAAAGGCAATGGATGATATAAATCAATCGTCAACAAATATAGCTAGAATTATAAAATTAATTGATGGAATTGCTTTTCAGACAAATATTTTAGCACTTAATGCAGCCGTTGAAGCGGCAAGAGCTGGACAGTATGGAAAGGGATTTGCTGTAGTTGCAGAGGAAGTGAAAAATTTAGCATCTAAAAGTGCAGGGGCAGCAAAAGAAACAGCAGCGATGATCGATAAATCAATACAAAAAGCCAATATCGGAGCTGAAAAAGCTAATAAAACGGCATATGATTTAGGGATTGTAGTAGAAGATATTATAAAAATTACCCAGCTTATAGAAGGAATATCTATAGCTTCTAATGAACAGTCAGTAGGGATCGAACAAATAAATAAAGCTATTGATGAAGTAGCACAAGTAGTTCATACAAACTCTGCAACAGCAGAAGAAAGTGCAGCAGCTAGTGAAGAGTTATCAGGTCAGGCAGAATTGTTAAAGCAAGAAGTAGCGAAATTCAAATTAAAAGATATAGGAATTTAATTGTAGCATTCCCCGCTTCTTTCAGGATGGTGCTAAGACGCGTTAGCGTCGTCAAAAGGAACAGAAGGTTACTTAGTAAGGCAGCTTTGCTGCCTTTTTTATTGTATAATAAACCAGATAAGTAATTATTTTTCAATGGGGATAATAATTATTAAGAAATGATTTTTCAAAATCATAAAAATGGTTTATAATTGTACAGAGGTGACATAATGAAAAACAATGTAATAAAAGATAAATTTAGTGTGATAAAAAGCAAAGTTAAAAATAGTTTGGATAAATCTAATAGTATTTATGAGAAATATGGTAAAGGAAGTTTTGTTTTTCTATGTGCTTTTCTTATAATAATTGCTGCATTATGCGGAACAACCATTACTACAGGTCTTGGAGTGCCATTAGATATGGTTATTTTATGTTTGATAGTTTTAGGAGTATTTTTAGGAGCTTATTATTTATTAAATTTCATTATTTGGATTATAAAAATAATTGATGGAAAGATAATTGCAGCCTCACTAGCTTCTATTTTTCTTGTCTACTATTTGCTAGATGAGTATACAAGATTTGCAGATTATTTGAATTGGATTTTAGCTATTTCTATTATTATTGTACAAGTAGTTTTAGGTATGACAATTTATTTATTATATAAAAAGAAAGAATTGAAGTTGATACCGGTTATTATATTAACCATGACATTATCTATAGATATTTTTGGCTTTTATTGGATTCTTAGACCTGGTAAAAAAGATGATGTTGTTAGTAATTATATAAATAGTGAAACATATATGGATTTTTACAGTTCATCAGTGAATAATAGTAATTATTCAGAACTGGTAGATGAAGGAGATTATACAGTTGATAAGGTTTTTTATGGAAGTGGAGACGATAGACGAGATTATTATGGGGAGAATGTTGATATAATAACGACCACTGTTTCTGCAGATCCATTTCTTGAAGATTATAAAGGAAGACAATCAAAGATAAGAGAATTATTCTGGGGCTTTTCTCAAAAGGAAATGCCCTTAAATGCTGTAGTTTGGTATCCAGAGGAAGAGGGTAATTACCCTATTACCTTTATACTTCATGGGAATCACTCTATGGAAGATTATTCAGAATTAGGATACGAGTATCTTGGTGAATTCTTAGCTTCAAAAGGATATATTGTGGTTTCAGTGGATGAAAATTTTCTAAATGGCTCTTGGTCAGGAGGAATGAGTAAAGAAAATGATGCTAGGGCGTGGATGTTACTTAAGCATTTAGAATTATGGAGTGATTTTAGTGAAGATGAAAATTCTATTTTTTTTGAAAAAGTTGATATGGATAATATAGCTCTAATAGGACACTCTAGAGGAGGAGAAGCGGTTGTTTTAGCCTCTTATTTTAATGATCCCAGTGGATATAAATATAATGATGATATACAGTTTAATTTCAATTTTAACATTAAATCAATAGCTACAATAGCTCCAAGTGATGGTCAATACAAACCTAATAATAAATATGTGGTACCAAGAAATGTTGATTTTTTAGCTCTGTCTGGAGCTAGTGATGCAGATGTGTCTAATTTCGTTGGAAGTAACATATATGATAGATTAGAATTTAAGGATGCAGAGTACCACTTTAAAACTTATTTATATATACTCGGGGCAAACCACGGTCAATTTAATAGCAGCTGGGGAAGCTTTGATTCTTCTACACCTGCTAAGGCACTTATAAATAGGGCTAATTTAATAGAGGAAAAAGACCAAGAAGAAATAGCAAAGATTTATTTAAATGCATTCTTAGATTGTACTCTAAAAGATGAAGACAAGTATTTAGACCTATTTAAAGATTATAGAATTGCGCAAGATATTTTGCCACAAACTCTTTATTACAGTAAGTTTGAAGATACTACATATAGAGTTATCAGCGATTTTGAAGAAGACTACAATAAAACTACAGCTTCAATAAATGAAGGTAAAATTAAAAATATTAATTTTACTAAATGTGAAGAAAAAAGCCTTAGTTTTAAAGATGGAGATAAAAGGAGTAATCATGCTGTTTTTCTTGAATGGGATAGTGATAAGGCTAAATATTCTATAGATTTTAGTGAAAGTAATATTGATTTTTATAGAATCGAAGAAGAAGATAATCTTACTTTTTCAGCGTGTGACTTAGATGATAGTAAATTAAATTTAAATATAGAAGAAGTTAAGCAGACAGACTTTACTATAAGCCTATTTGACAAAGAAGGAAATGCAGGGGAAGTGGAATTTTCAGATTACTATTTAATGACACCTCCAATTAGATTAAATGTAACTAAACTAGAATTTTATGATGAAATAAAATATGGCACGGATATAGATCAAATATTGCAAACATATACTATCCCTTTAAAGGACTTTAAAGAAAATAATAATTCACTTTCTTTAGATAACTTAGCAAAAATTGAGTTTAACTTTAAAGGCAATGGGAAAATTGTATTGGATGATGTAGGAATACTTAAATAAACTATATAAAACAAATGCGCGATGCACAATTTACAATGCACAATTAAGGTAAATTTTGCTACGCAAAATCTTAAACTTAATTAAAGATCTTACGAAAGATAATTATTGTTAATTTAATATATATATTAAATTGAGAGATTAGGTATATAAAGAGAGTATTTAATATTATCAAGTTTTAAATATTGTTTTATAAAAAAAAGATTTTCAGAGGAACGAAGAAAATCATCCGAAATTGTGCATTGTGCATCGTGCATTGTGCATTATTCTTTTATAAGAATTTGACCTTAACTGCACTCTGCACTCTGCACTCTGCACATTGCAAATTGAATCTTTCTAAAAGTCTATATAAGTGTTTCCATCAAGTGGTATTACAACTTGAAGTGGAGGATTTCCACCTAGTAAGCCTATTGCATATACTGTATAAAATCTATTAGGTTTTAAATGTATATTTGGAACTATTAAAGCAATTTTATCAGTACCTGTTGGCCTTGCTTGTAGAGTGTATTTCCCTGGATCAACCTCTATATAGTCGCTAGTTTCTTCATAGGATACATTTTCAAAAATTATTGTTCCATCAGGCAATGTTACATCAACTGAAGGTGTATTTGGTGAAAGATGTGAAAATCTTACGCTAGCCTTATCTGGTACTTTTGCAAGAATTGGGTCATCAATCGGTAATAAATGTATAGAATCCAGTGTACCAATTGCTGCAATTGTAGTTATAGTTTCAGGTTCTATCTTATATTTTGTTGCTATTACTGGATTTGTTTTAGTGCCAGCAGGGTATACTTTGATATTATATATTCCTGGGGTTACCTTTAAATACTCAGTAAATTGTCTGTATTTTAAATTTCCAGCAATCTTGACGCCATTAGCATAGACATCTACAGCAGGAGCATCTGGACTAGCATGAAAAACTCTTATAAAAGATTTCTCTTCATTTCGATAATAAGGATAAAAAAACATACTTGTTTCCTTTCGTATTATTACTTTACCTTAATATGATATGTTTTGTAGTGGAAATGGTTCCTGCTTTTAACAATAAGATGTATTTTAGAATCAATAGTGTGAAGAGTTAATAGTTAATAGTTAAGTGTTAAGTGTGCAGTGTGGAATGTGAAGTGATGGATGATTTTCTCATTCTTCGTAAATCTTTAAATTAAATAGTTGATTTTGCGTAGCAAAATCATCCTTAATTTCACATTTCACATTTCACACTATTATTAAAGCAAACCTTTATTTCATAAATAATAGTATATATATAAACAATTCCTTAAAATATAGCGAAAGAAAGAGGTGTTTTTTTGATAGATAACGAATTTAAATTTATACATTCAGCTGATATTCATTTAGGCAGTATAATACATTGTGACACAAATGATGTAAGAATAAATGAACGGTTGGTAGAAGAGGTTTACAGTAGTTTTAGAAGGATAATTCAGTATGCTTTAGATAAAAAAGTAGATTTTCTTATTTTAGCTGGAGATATTTTTGATTCTGATATTAAACCAATAAAAGCAAGAAAGGTTTTCTATGAAGAGGCTTTGAAACTTTATAATAATAATATTAATTTGTACTATATTAGTGGTAATCACGACCCATTTTCAGAAGAGATTGAGCTATTTAAGTTACCTCCTAATGTTCATTGTTTTAGTTCCAAAGAAGCGATACAATATGAAATTGAAAAAGACGGAAAAATCGTTGCGAGGATAATTGGACAATCCTATAAGAATAAATGGGATAAGAGAAAAATGCATAAAGAATTTTTAATTAAAGATAACTCTGCATTTAATATAGGGGTTTTACATACTTCGCTAGAAGAGGATGGTAGATATGTACCAAGTTCTCTAAATGAGCTTGTGGAAATACAAGAAATAGATTATTGGGCACTAGGACATATACATAAGAGAAAAATATTAAATAAAGCGCCATATATTGTATATCCGGGAATACCACAAGGAAGAGATATTGGAGAACAAGGAGTTGGGGGTTGTTATCTAGTTTCTGTGGAAAAAGATAAAAATTGTAAAATGGAAATGTTAACAACTTCAAAAATAATTTGGCAAAAGATTGAAGTAGATATTAGTGGGTTAAGGAATTTAAATGAAATAGAACTTAAAATAATAGAGGTTTTTGAAGATATTTTAGAAAAAAATAATTATGAGTACAGTTTTATAGTGAAATTAAATATTAACGGAGAAACAAATTTAAATAAGAAACTTAGAGAAGATAACGTAGAAATTACTAAAGTTTTAATAGAAAGTATAAATAAACAATTTAACAATGGGGATTCATTTATTATAATTAATGAAATTGATATAAAGACAAAAGAAGATTTTATTAATAAAGAGCAATTAGTTAGAGAAAGTGAAGTGCTTTCCCAACTGCAAGATACAGTTGAATTAATAATTAATGATATGGTATTTTTAGAAGATTTAAAAGAAAATTTTGGCGCAATATATGATAGAAATCTCGATGAAGAGATTATTGATGAAGAGAAATTTAAATTAACAGATGAATTAACTATTGCGATAATTGATGAGGCTAAAGATATGATAACAAAACAATTATTGGAATGGGGTGATGTTGATTGAGGTTTAAAAGAATATATATTAAGGATTTTGGGATATTTAGAAATGAAAAACTGGATAATTTAAATAAGAATATTATAGTAATAGGAGCTAGGAATGGTTCAGGAAAAACTACATTTATGAAGATACTTCGTTATATTCCTTTTGGAATTCCTAAAAAAAATACAGTTCCTCCTGCAAATATACAATATGAATTAGAGGGGGAGTTAGAGAAAGAAGATAAGTTTTATAATATTAATTTAAAAGGTTATGGAAAACCTAGTTTTACTGATTTGAAATCAGTATCTGAAACTTCAAAGACTGAAGTTTTTGGTGATATTGACTATACTATGTATAAACAATTGTATACTATTAGTTTAGATGAACTTCAGAATTCTAATATAGATAAAGAGGAGTTAGATTCTTTAACAACAATTCTCTTAGGTGCAGGTTACAAAGAGATAGCATATCTTCCAAAGACTTTGTCACTTTATAGAAAAGAAAGTAGCGCTATAGGTGGTAAAAGTGGGAGAGTAACTACAGGTAAGTTTAGAAGCTATAATAGTGAGATAAAAAGTGGTTTAGATATTAAGAAAAAAGAAGAGAAAAAGTTAATAGAATATAATGAAAAGAAAATTGAATTAAGTAAAAATGAAGAAGAAAATGAAAGATTGCAGAAAGATATTAAAGATAAAAACATTGAAATTAAAAGATTGGATTTAATAAAGAGCATATTTCCACTCTATTCTTCTTTGAAAAGTATACAAGACAATTTAGGAAGTTTAAATAGAAAATTAAATGATCCATTGAATGAAATTTTTGAAGAAAAAGAAGAAGCTATTAAGAAAATAGAGTTAAGTACAAAAAGTATAGAAGATAGAGTCAATAGTATCAATGAAGAATATGCGGTACTTAATAATGAAAAAATAGAAATTGAAAAAGACATAGAGTATTTAAACCCTAAATGGGTAGGCCAATTTGAAAAGATTATTGATGTTAAGACTGATATGGTAGAGTACAAAAGATTATCAAATTTAGTTGAAGAAATAAAGGATTTAAAAAGAGAGAGACAACTTAAGGACAATGAATATATAAAGAGTAGAGATGAACACAAGCTTCTAGAAGATGATTTAAAAAAATTAAAAAAAAGAAAGAATAAGATATCTTTAGATAAAAATTTCTTTATATCAATTATTATATTATTATTAGGGATAGCACTTGTTTTCTTTAATAAAATAACCGGTGTTTTGGTAATTATTTTTTCTATCATTTATTCTTTAGTGTATTTATTTAAGTTTTTAAATGATAGTAAAAATATTAATATTGAAGAGAAAGATAGAAAATATAAAGAAATTAAATTAATAATAAGTCGAGAAAAGGAAGCTATTAAATTATTAGATAATAATATTACAGAAATAGAATCTGGATTAAATATTTTTAAGTGTAAATTTGGATTAAATGAAGGATTGGATTATAATATATTAACTGATTATTTTACGTCATTTAAAAACTTAAAATCAAAAATTCAGTTATATGAAAAATTACAACAGAAGCTAAATTTAGAAAAAGAGAAAGTAGAAGAAGATCTTAAAAAAATGCTTTCTGTTATAATATGCTTTAATGAATATAATAATGAAATTAAGAATAATAGTATAAAGGACGAGTTTATAAAAAATAGCATCCAAATTATAAGTAGTTTTAGTTTGCTTTATGAAGAATTTCAGGGATTTAGCAACTTGAAAAAGCAATTACAGCTAAAGGAAGATGAATATAAGCTAAAAAACAGGGCATTATTAGAAATGACATCTAGCAAAAGAGCAATAGAACTATTTGCAAATTATGAGATGAATTTAGAAGAGTTTATGTTGAAATACTATTCAATTGATGATATTGAAAGAAAAATTTTAGAAGAAGAGCGAAATTATGATGAGCTTAAAAAAGAAGAAAAAGAATTGATAAATAAAAAAGCTCAGTTATCTATTAAACTAGAAGAATTACAAACTACTGAAAAGTTAGTAGAAGCGCAAAGAAAAATTGATAAAGCTAGACGAGAACTTTCTCCATTAGCAAAAGAATATGCCAAATATAAAGCAGCAGAATTTATTATTGAGAAACTTCAATTAGACTTTTTAGAAAAAAAGAAGGAAACCATGCTTAGAAAGGCATCTATTTACTTTGATAAAATAACAAGTGGTAAATACGGCGAAATAATACCTTCTGAGGATCTGACTAGTTTAGACTTTAAAACTTTAAGAAATGATGGATCGAAAATAGAAAAAAGTGAAAATCTAAGTAGAGGCCTTAAAGAACAACTTTTCTTAAGTGTGCGATTTAATAGAATTAATAATCTAGAAAATAAGTTACCTCTTATAATTGATGATTCATTAGTCAACTTTGATGAATTTAGCTTTAAGAACACCTTAGAGATAATTAAAGAATTGTCAAAAGAACATCAAATCTTTATTTTGACTTGCCATTCATATTTAGTTGAAGAGATAGAAAAAACAATAGGAGAGGCACAGTATTTTTGGCTAGATGAAGGGAAGTTTAATGAAACTAATAGCAGAGAACTGGTAGACATGCTGAAACCATAGGATAATTACAATGCACAATGGACAATGGACAATGGACAATGGACAATGGACAATGCACAATGCACAATGCACAATTTAGGATGATTTTGCTACGCAAAATCTTTAATTAATAAAAACATAATAAATAGAAGCACAAAAAATTAAAACACAGAGAATTAAAACACAGAGAATTAAAACACAGAGAATTAAAACACAGAGAATTAAAACACAGAGAATTAAAACACAGAGAA